>JAYVMP010000072.1:0-26631 GCA_043758895.1 Bacteroidota bacterium | reverse complement strand
GTCGTGATTCTTTTAAAGACAAATCCATTGATTTCGTATGACACCCTTAAACCGGAAGTAACGAAGATCCTGGCCCATGAGCCACGTTTTCTTGACGGCATGGAAAATATCGTCCGGCAATATGCCAATGAGGCGCAACAAAAAGTTGCTGAGTTAAGCTTCATCGAATATTTTTTTCTGGGCATTTCGTTGTTCGTCATCGCGCTCGAGATCATTTTCATTTTTCGTCCCACAGCTGTGCAAGTCAATACCACGGTGAACAAGTTGATCGACTCGGAGAAAAATGCCATTAAACTTTCCAAAGAAATTGGCGAACTATATGCTTCATTGGAAAAATCGTACGAACAGATAGCCATCGTCAATCAACCGACTGATAACCCACGGCTGTTTGCCAAAGCTGACCGGGGTGGAAACATTACGTTTGTGTCTGACTACTTTAGGGAATTGTCGGGTCTCACAAGTATAGACAAGGTCAGCCGCCTGTGCGATCTATTTCCCGGCATGGAAAATCCCAATGACTGGATGGATGAAGTAATCGCTAAATCCGCTCTTGGAAATTCATGGCAGGGTGAAATTTCCTTTAAAGAAAAAACAGTTGCGGAGTATTGGGTTGAGGTCACCATCACGCCAACGTACAACGCACAAAACGAAGTGGACGGGTTGTTGGCTATTGGATCTGCCATTACCCACCGAAAAGCAGCTGAGCTGACCATGAACAAAAAGAACCGGGCAGCGATCGAAAAAAAAATCAACCAGCAGAAATTCCGTTCGGTGCTGATTCTCGAAGGACAGGAAGAAGAACGCAAGCGCATTGCCATGGATATCCATGACGGCATTGGTCAAATGCTCACTTCGTTGAAATTTCAAATCGGCTCTATTGATGTGAACGAGCGGGCCAAAGCTGAACAAAAAATTATGGAATCGGATCAATTGATCAAAAAGGTGATTCGGGAAGTGCGGAAGGTAACCTTCAACCTTAACCCCACCGTGCTGGGTGACTACGGGCTTCAGGCAGCCCTCAATGTGTTCACGCAAGAAATAGGAAAACTCACGGATATTAAATTAGCGTTTAAAAAAGAAGGTGAAATTGAAATGCTGCCGCAAAAAATTGAAAATAATATTTTTAGGATTGTTCAAGAAGCGATCAACAACGCCATCAAATATTCAGGAGCAACCACCATCGAAGTGACCCTTGCCGAACAGCACAACGATCTCATGATTAAAGTCAATGATGATGGAAAGGGTTTCGACACCAAACTGGTGGAAGCACGCAGCATGAACATCGAATCAGGAAGGGGATTTTTTAACATGTATGAACGCACCGAATACGTGAACGGGAAATTGGAAATAAACTCAGCGGTTGGCAAAGGAACAAGTGTGGTGCTGACCGTGCCGGTAAGGGCCGCTGCCGTGGAAAAGTAGCAGCAATAGCAGGAGAAACGGCAATACGTTACCTTCGCAAAAAGTATGGACAAAATAAACATCGTATTGGCCGATGACCACGTGCTCGTGCGCAACGGCATCAAAGCCATGCTCGAATCGGACAAGGAGATTAATGTGGTGGGCGAAGCGAGCAATGGGGCAGAAGCATTGGACGTTGCCAAAGCACTAAAACCAGACATCATCGTGTTGGACATCCGCATGCCAGAGATGACGGGGCTTGAAGCAGCCGCTCAGATGATGAAGTACGCTCCGCAAACCAAAGCTGTTATCCTCTCCATGCACGATTCGGATGAGTATGTTGGGCAAGCCCTGGATGCGGGAGCGTACGGCTACATTTTGAAAGACACGGACAAGAATGAATTCATCAAAGCACTCAAGCAAGTTTATAAAGGAAGCAAATATTTCAGTGGCGGTGTCTCCAACGTGTTGGCCAATCGGTTGCTTAACCCGGCCGCAACCGTGCGAAAATCCAATGTGGAAGATCGATACCACCTCACCAAAAAGGAAAAAGAAATTCTGAGTAGGGTGGTGGACGGGAAGCAAAACAAAGAAATCTCCGAATCCCTCGACATCAGCGTACGCACCATCGAAACCCACCGCTTCAACATCATGAAAAAACTGGGCGTGAACAACGCGATCGATATGGTGAATAAGACGATCAAGGAGAATCTGGTGTAGATGAAACATGACAAGTACTATATATTGAAGCTTCAAGCTCCTTACTGAAATTAATGGAACAAAAATCCGTTTGCCCCTTCAGTGTCTTGACATGTATTTCAAATTACGCTTCCTTTCAAAGTTGATTTGAAGTATCCCTACGGCCCTTAGTTTTAAATTTCAAATAGCTCCTCTGTAATCGATTTTATACATATTTCAATCCATTACTGTAAATATTTACGTATATATACGTAAATATTTACTTGTTTTACGTATGTTTGTTACGTACAAAATACGTAACACCATGAATAGGTCCAAAGCATCCAAAATCAACTTACTGGATTTTAAGTCTGCCCCCATGCGGGCCTTCCACCTCACATGGATCACTTTCTTTCTTTGTTTTTTTGGATGGTTTGGCATCGCTCCGTTGATGCCCATCATCCGCGAAAACCTGGGGCTCACCAAACCACAGATCGGCAACATTATGATTGCCTCGGTTGCCATCACCGTTTTTGCGCGGTTGTTTTTCGGCTGGCTGTGCGATAAAGTAGGGCCACGGATTTCTTACTCCATTTTGTTGCTGATCGGCTCGCTGCCCGTCATGTTCATTGGCATCAGCAACAGCTACGAATCGTTTTTGCTTTTCCGTCTGGCGATCGGTGTGATCGGAGCTTCATTTGTGATTACTCAATACCATACTTCTTCCATGTTTGCGCCCAACGTAGTGGGCACGGCCAACGCAACGGCAGCCGGCTGGGGAAACATGGGCGGTGGTGCTACGCTTATGATCATGCCGCTAATTTTTTCGGGCTTCATTGGCCTGGGTTATTTGATTAATGAAGCGTGGCGCTATGCCATGGTGATACCTGGAGTTGCTTTGTTTGCCATGAGCTTTGTTTATTATTTCTTCACCCAAGATACGCCCGATGGAAACTTGAGCGAACTACGAAAGACAAACCCGGAATACCAAGCAAAAGCGAAGGACTCGGACGGAAGTTTCATTAATGCGTGCAAAGATTACCGCGTGTGGCTTTTGTTTTTGGCCTATGGTGCTTGCTTTGGCATTGAGATCACCATAGATAATGTAGCCACACTTTATTTTGTTGATAATTTTCATTTGGGCCTTAAAGAAGCGGGGGTTATTGCGGGCACGTTTGGCATGATGAACATTTTCGCGCGCGCACTTGGTGGCATCTTTGGCGACAAGGCGGGAAGGAAGTTTGGACTGAAGGGAAGGGTATTGGTTCTCGGCACATTCCTTTTATGCGAAGGGCTTGGACTGATGTTGTTCGCCTCGATGGATACCTTGCCACTGGCCATTGCCACGATGTTGATTTTTGCATTGTTCCTGAAAATGTCCAACGGGGCCACTTATTCCGTAGTGCCTTTCATCAACAACAAAGCAGTGGGCGCAGTATCAGGCATTGTGGGCGCGGGCGGTAATGTAGGTGCCGTGCTGGCAGGCTTGCTTTTCAAATCCGAATCCATCTCGTACCGCGAAAGCATTTTCATCATTGGTGTGGTCGTTATTGTCGTCTCTGCTGTTTCGCTTTTGTTGAATATTTCAAAAAGGACAAAAGAAGAAGTGGTGGTGGGAGAACTTCAACCTTCGCTCGTATCGGAATAATTTACAACTACCCCAAACTACAAAATATTATGAGGAGACAACTACACACCCCGTTAATCATTTTCTTTTGCATGTACTTATTGGCAAATGCGCAAGCCCAGTTAACCATTTCGGGCCAAATACGGACAAGGCCAGAGTATCGAAATGGCCAAGGCACACCTCAGGTGAAAGACACGGCCTCAGCATTTTTTACGACTCAACGAACAAGGCTTAATATTGGCTACACCGGTTACCGGTATAAAATATATACTTGTCTCCAGGACGTTCGGGTGTGGGGGCAAGACGCTTCTACGATTAACACGATTTCCTCGGCCGCTAACACGGGGTTCATGGTTCATGAAGCGTGGGGCGAAATCAGTTTGGTGGATACGGGAAGGGTGGTAAAAAACTTCACGCTAAAAATCGGTCGCCAAGAATTGGTCTATGACGATCAGCGGCTGCTGGGAAACCTGGATTGGCTTCAACAAGCACGAACGCACGATGCTGCCTTGTTGAAATTTAATCACAACGGATGGACAACCCACCTGGGTGCTGCCTTCAACCAAAATGGATTGCGCAACGCCAACACGATTTATAATGGTGTGCCAACGGGTTATCCGGCAGGTACCAACGGATTGACCAGCATGTACAAGTCGATGCAATTTTTTTATGCCAGTCGCGAACTTCACACAGGCACGCTGTCTTTCCTGGCTTTCAAGGACGATTTCAATAAATATCGTTTCGCTGCCGCGGATGTAAAAAAAACAGCTCCGATTTATACAAGCGGAGGGTGGAGCCGTTACACGATTGGGGGAAATTATTTCGGAACGCTTCTTAACAAATTTGCGGTTGCCGCCAGTGCCTTTTATCAAGGCGGACAATATGCGGACGGCACTTTGTTGGGCGAACACTTTTACTCGCTGTCTGCTTTGTATAGTGTAAATAAAAAATTCAGTATCGGTCCTGGTGTGGACATGTTTTCGGGAAACAATGGTGCTGATCCCACCAAAAAAAATCAACGCTTCGATCCACTCTACGGCACACCGCACAAGTTCTACGGCTACATGGATTATTTTTACGCGGCCAATGGATTTGGATCAAACGGGTTGGTTAACTCTTATTTGAAAGCAAAATACAGGCCCAAAGAAAATTTATATTTTACCCTAAATGCTCATCAATTTGAATTGCCCAGTGCCGTTACTGACGCCACGGGAAAAAACCTGGACAAAGCGTTGGGAACGGAAATCGATCTGCTGGTAAATCATTCGATAACGAAATTCGTCAACATCGAGGCAGGCTACTCCGCTATGTTCTCCACCTCTACGATGGCTTCAATAAAAGTAAAGAACGTTAAAAACGCGGCCACCACTTCCACCTGGGCTTACGTGATGATTTCCATCAAACCTGAATTTAATTTTAAGAATTTTTGATCCTAAGAAGAGGCCAAAAATATCACCTTTGAAAAAAATCACTAAGGTTCAAACGAAGTGTTTTCATAGACTTTATGATACCTACAAAATTAAGAAAACCCCATCATCCGTTATACCTGCTTGATGCCGGACAAACCAATAGGTTGATAAAAAATTCATTGGGATGAAACTCCCGGCAAGGGATAGGAGTGGAAAGCCCGCAGTGAAGCGCCTCGCGGAACGAGGACTTGCAACGGATAGCCCGGTGGCCCTCGCGCCTCGCGTGGCCAGGCCGCAAAAATAAAAATTGAACTGAAAAACTGTGATCGCAAAAAAAGAAGATAACCTCAAAACAACCTGTTCCTATTGCGGAGTGGGCTGCGGCATGGTGGTGAAGACCGATCGCAAGGGAACCATTTCCATAGAGGGCGATAAGGACCATCCCGCCAACCGGGGCATGCTTTGCTCAAAGGGAATGAACCTGCACTACGCCATGCAGGACAAGAGCGACCGGTTGCTTTATCCGGAAATGCGGTGGAGCAAGCATCATCCGCTTGAGCGTGTGAGTTGGGCGGATGCGATGAAGCGTGCGGCTGCGGTGTTCACTTCAATCATTAAAACACATGGCCCCGATTCGGTTGGATTTTATGTTTCAGGCCAATGCCTTACGGAAGAATATTATGTGGCCAATAAATTGGTGAAGGGATTTCTCGGCACGAATAATATTGATACCAACTCGCGCCTGTGCATGAGCAGTGCGGTGGCGGCATACACCAACATGCTGGGCGAGGATGCTGTGCCCGTTTCGTACGATGATATTGAATTGGCCGACTGCTTTTTAGTGGCGGGCGCCAACCCTGCGTGGTGCCATCCGATTTTGTTCCGGAGGATGGAAGCGCACAAGCAAAATAACCCGCACGTTAAAATCATTGTTGTTGATCCACGCAAAACACAAAGCTGTGGCATAGCTGATTTGCATTTGCAGATCACACCGGGCACGGACATTTATGTTTACAATGCCATTGCCCGGGTGCTTATTGAAAACGGAGATGTGGACTACGATTTTATTAACAAGCACACCGAACAGTTCTCAACCTACCGCGACTCGGTTTTTCAATTTACCGTGGAAGAAGCTGCGTTGGAATGTGATGTGCCAGTGAGCGCTATTAAAAAGGCAGCCTCATACATTGCTGCATCCAAGGGATTTCTCACGCTATGGGCGATGGGGCTCAACCAAAGTGTGATGGGCGTGCAGAAAAATTTTGCGTTGATCAGCCTTAACTTAATCACGGGCCACATCGGTAAGCCCGGTTCAGGCCCGTTTTCATTAACAGGCCAGCCTAATGCCATGGGCGGCAGGGAAGTGGGCGGCTTGGCAACGATGCTTGCGGCACATCGCGCTATTGGCAATGAGCAGCACCGAAAGGAAGTGGCAGACTTTTGGGGAGTCGAAAGAATTTCGTCAAAGCCGGGCCTCACAGCCACCCAATTATTTGAGGCCTTGGAGCGAGGGGACTTGAAAGCAGTTTGGATTGTGTGCACCAACCCTATGGTGAGCATGCCCGATGCGAGGCGTGCCGAAGCGGCACTGAAGAAAGCGCGCTTCGTGGTAGTGCAAGATATTTCGTGCAAGTCGGACACGGTTCAATTTGCTGACTTGGTTCTTCCTGCTGCCGGGCATTTTGAAAAGGAAGGTACGATGACGAATTCTGACCGCAGAATTAGTCATCTAAGCAAGGCCATCAATCCTCCTGGTGAGGCGCTGCCCGATAGCGAGATACTTTGTTTGTTTGCGAAAGCGATGGGCTTCAAAGGATTTGACTTTTCTTCACCCTCAGAAATTTATGAGGAGCATTGTGCGCTCACAAAAAATACGAACATCGACATCAGCGGACTTTCCTATCAGCGATTGAAAGCGGAAGGAACATTTCAATGGCCTGTGCCAAATAAAACACATCCGGGCACAGCCCGATTATTTGAAGATCATTTGTTTTATACGGCATCACGAAAAGCGAAATTTTTTCCTTTGCAACCCGAAAATTTATCCGAATCACTCACGGAAGACCATCCACTCATATTAACCACAGGCCGTATCCGCGATCAATGGCACACCATGACGAAGACAGGTAAAGTAAGCAAGCTCCGCCAGCATATTGATAAACCCTTTCTTGAAATTAATCCTCATGATGCCTTTCTGCGTAACATCAAAGAAGGTGATATTGTGGAAGTAGAAAATGCACGTGGCTCGGTTCGTGTGAGTGCCAACGTTATGGAGAACATCAAGAAGGGTACGGTGTTCCTCCCCATGCATTGGGGGAAAATTTTAGCAGGAGATGATGCCCGAGCTAACAACCTGACAAGCTACTTGGTCGATCCGATTTCGAAAGAACCCGATTTTAAATTTTCCTCGGTTGAGGTAAGGAGGCACAAGAAGAAGAAAGAAAAAATAATTATTGCAGGCGCAGGTGCAGCATCGTATCGGTTTATCTGCTCGTATCGCGAACTTAATGCCACGGATGAAATTCAAGTGCTCTCGAAAGAGAAATATCCCTTTTATAATCGTGTGTTGTTGCCTGATTATATCAACGATTCACTGTCGTGGGATAAACTTCAAAAATTTCAGGCGGGCGAATTTGAGGCATTGGATGTGCAGCTTCAGGTGGAGACCGAAATGGTAGCGATCAATCGAACTAATAAATTTGTGGTTGACCAAAATGGCACCCACTATTTTTATGATAAATTGATTTTGGCTACGGGCACACGTGCCAATATGCCGAAAGATGCACCGGTTCATTTGCCTGGAGTATTCACCATGCGCACGCGCACTGATGCCGATGCGATGAAGAAGTTTTTGAATCCAAATGGTCATGTATTGATTATTGGCGGTGGACTATTAGGTCTTGAACTCGCGCTCTCTCTTCGCGAAATGGAGGTGCAAGTTTCAATCCTTCAATTGGGCAGCCGCTTGATGGAGCGACAGATTGACAACCTGGCGGGACAACTGCTGTTGGATTTTGTAGAAGAGAAAAATATCACTGTGTACATGAACGATCAGGTGAAGGCGGTGCAACAGTCTCCCAAAGAAGGAAGACTGCAAGCACAGCTGCAAAGTGGAAAAGTGTTGGCGGCTGATGCCATCGTTTATGCCGTGGGCACGCTACCAAATATTGAATTTGCACAAGAAGCCGGCTTGGAATCTGCCCGTGGAATAATCGTGAACGATTACCTTCAAACCAGTGATCCAACTATTTTCGCCATTGGTGAAATAGCCGAGCACCAGGGCAAAATGTTGGGCATCACGGCCGCTGCCGAGAAGCAAGCCGAGGTGCTGGCACGGTTCATCCATGGCGACCTTCAAAGTTTATACGATGGCGCTATACCGATGAACATATTGAAATTACACGGTCTTGATCTTTGCTCTATCGGCATTGCCGAGGCCCCGTTGAACGAGGAAGGCTACGATGAAATCTTGTTTATCGATAAGTCCATGCGCTATTACAAAAAGTGCATCATCAAAGACGATCGGTTAGTGGGAGCCATCTTGATTGGGGATAAAAGTGAGTTTGCGGAGTTCAAATCCCTGATCGAAAATAAAATTGAATTGTCAGAACGGAGAATGCTGCTCCTCCGCTCCGGCCAAAAAGCAGAACCTGTGCTCGGCAAGTTGGTTTGTTCGTGCAACCAAGTGGGCGAGGGGAATTTGCAGCGGCTGATTGAAGGCGGGTGCACCAATTTGAAAGACCTCTGCCAACAATCGGGCGCGGGATTGGGTTGTGGCAGTTGCAAGCCGGAGGTACAGCAGTTGGCCAATTTGTTGATGGTTGTTCGCTAATTGTTATAGAATATCAGTTATTAGTTGGTAGATAGAGGAATGTTTTAATTTTGGGGAGCCTTCTTATGACCTATTGCAGTGGAACAAATGCCGAATAACTGATTACGGACATCGATGGGGAAAAATAAAAGTGGACTGATTCGTACGTTCGTCAAAGGAGGGTTTCTCTCGCCTGCCGATCTGCTCAAGATCATGGAAGTGTCGAAAAATCTAGGCAATAAATATGTTCTTTTCGGATCGCGCCAAGATATCATGTTTCCGGCTAATGGTGCCGATGAGCAACAAGTGGAAACGGCCTTTGCCAACATTCAACTTCATTTTGAATTAGGCAGCGACCAATCCGTCTTTCAAAATATTGTGAGTTCGTATGCGGCCGTCAATGTGGTAGAGACAACCCACTGGTTGAAGGAAGATACCTATAACGTGGTGATCGATAGCTTTGAGTACAAACCCCGGCTTAAAATCAACATTGTTGACCCCGTGCAAAGTTTGGTTCCGTTGTTTACAGGCGAGCTGAATTTTATTGCCTCCAAGGAAGAAAACTATTGGTACTTGTATATCCGCGAACCGCGCAAGGAAAATATCATACAGTGTTGGCCGCGTCTCATCGCTGGGCAGGATATTGCCATCGTTGCAAAAAAATTGGAAGAGCTTTTTCTTTCTTATCAACCGTTCGCCATCGAGGAGCTGTACATGATCTTAAAGAACGAGAACGTGCGCATCAATTACCGGCCGATTACTGAAAAGTTAAAATTGCAGGAAGTCAAATTCCCTTATTATGAAGGGCTTAACGCCATGCTCAACGATCAATATTGGCTTGGCCTTTACTGGCGCAACAATCAATACGACATTCATTTCATGGCGGCCGCTTGCCGGTTATGCCAAGGAACGAACCTCGGCAAGATCAACATCATTCCGTGGAAAGCCTTTGTCGTTAAAGGGATTAAAGCGTCTGACCGGTTACTTTGGGAAAAATTGATGGGCAAGTTTGGAATAAACGAAAGGCATTCTTCGCTGGAACTAAATTGGCACTTGCCCGTGATCGATGCGGAAGCCCTCGGCCTAAAACGATTTTTAGTAAGAGAACTTGATCTGCAAGATATCAGCACACACGGCCTCACGTTTACCATTAAGACAGCACGTGCGATATTTTTGTTCACTTCCATAGTCATTGAAAAAAATTTGACGGGAAATGTCCCCCTGGGCGACCAATACAATGTGCTGTACGCCAAAGATTTCAATCCCAACAACATGGTTTATCAAACCTATGCGCGGGGTGTGAAAAAGGAAATGATTCCGGCCTTGCTGATCGAATTGAGCAAGCAGTATTTTCGCCAGCTGAATCCTGAAAAGGAGACGAGCAGCGAGATGACCGAAACTAAAAATAAAAGCGGGCCAACCGATTTGACAACCCGCTACCAGTGTGGCAACTGCCTGACGGTCTATGACGAAAAATTTGGCGATCCGCTTTCGGGCATTTTGGCCGGCACACTATTTAAGGAGCTGCCGCCCGCTTACAAATGCCAAGTGTGTGATGGACAGTTGAATGATTTTGCGCCAGTCACTAACGCATTAGGTAAATTGTGATTTACACTCGGCCACGTTACCATTACTATTTTTTTGGCGGATCGATCATGATGTGCGCGCGGTGGGTTCCCGGATCCATGATCCATGGCATTCCCGGGGCAATCGGTTTGGTGGGCAGGCCTGTGCTTTCGGCTGTGGCATAAGGAATGTAGATCACCGAGCGTTGGTACCCATCCTGCGCCTCTCCCGTTACCGGATTGTATTTTTCTTTGTCGGCTGTATAAATCAGTAGCGTTGCCGGATTATTTGGCATAATCAATTTGCCAAGCTTGACTTCTTTCTCGCGGATGTCAAAAACTTCCTGATACTTTTTTCCTTCTTTTTTCAATTCTCTTCCACGCGCCATAAAAGGGTCGAGGCTTTTGTGGTAGCACGAAACGCTAAGTCCGGGCTGGTTAGGGTCATCCGCCAGGCACACCATTTCATTGGCGCCTTGGCGCAGCATAATGAAGTCGCCCGTTGGCGAATAGCCATAGACCATCGCTTTGTCTTTTGATTCTTCAGGGCAGGCAAGGAGAGCGGTTTTGATTTGAACCTCGCGCGAAGGAATAGTTTGGGCGAATGCGCTTCCCATTGCGCTAAGTAAAAACAGAATGAGTTTGGTTTTCATACGTTAATAATTTGTTTTCCTAAGGTTTATTTTGCGGCATATTGAAAGTACAAAAAAAAACAAGAAATCAGCAATATTTTTTTAAGGCCAGTTTTCCAAACTCAGTACCGGGCTTCAAAATTACTCCCGTGTTATTTTTTGAATTTCTGCAACTTTAAAAACGAATATGCTTCCATCGGCTGTTTGAAGCTTAACATAGTTAGCGGGATCTTGCTCGATAATTGTTCCTTTGATCATGCTTCCATTTTTTAAGTAAACTACATCAACAGGAAAATCATATTTTTTTTCCTGTTGATTGGCAGTGCAACCGGTATAGTTGATAAGGTACCCGAAATTTTTATGACTGTATTTAGAGACGCCTTTTTCCATAATATCGGGTTTCCACAATGCTCCTGTGGCCAGGTCAACAGCAAGCCCCCATGGAATGGGCACCCCTCCGGAAACGCCCGTCCAGCCCAACAATGTGCCGACCAATGCCCATCCACGAAATATTCTTGAATGGTAACTGAATTTTTGTTCTTCGCAGCCGCGCTCTCTGATAACGAGCGAAAACCTGTTGGCTTGATTTCGGTTTACGCGAAAGGTTGCACCGCCATTTCCCATACTTTGGCCTTGATAAATAATCTCTGCATTCGGGCTGCCATTGACCAATACATGTGCGTAGTATTTGGATCCGCCTACAATGGTGGCGCAATTATTTAAAAATGCCGCGCTCAAAAGGATGAGGAATATTGTTCTTTGTGTGGTTTTCATTTAGGCAATATATTGGCGCAATAGGTTGTGCCAATATAAGAGGAAATAACAGGAAAACGATCACGCCATTGACCCTTGGGTACTTCAGTTTTATAATCTTTTGTTAACCCATAACTGCACTACGGCTTCGGCAGACAGACATTTTGTGATTATTTTTAGTCGAGCAATCTTTAGTTATTATAAGGAGCGGGAGTTATCCTTTCATAAGCATAACATTTAAATTCTTCTTCGTTACGCTGGTCAAGCGGGTTAAGTTGCAAAGTAATTCCTCCTTGACGTCATCCCGCTTTTTGCAACTCAGGCATAATTGAGGCTTAGGAAATAAATCAAGGTTTACTTCAGTTCCGTCATCATCAAAAAAGGGCATCACTATAAATTGTTTTCAAAACAAAAAGATGTTTCAAATACTGCTCACACACTTCTCAATAATATCACAACACTCGTGAACCTGTTCTTCGTTGATCACCAGAGGAGGAGCGAGGCGGATGATATTGCCATGAGTAGGTTTTGCCAGCAAGCCGTTTTCGGCAAACTTCATACAAATGTTCCAAGCAGTCTGGCTGTCTTCAGAGTCGTTGATCACAATCGCGTTGAGCAATCCTTTGCCCCGAACAAGTGTTATCAAATCCGTTTTCTTTTTCAGTGCATTCATCCGCTCACGGAAAATTTTTCCGAGTCGCTCGGCATTCTCGGCCAGCTTTTCATCTTTTACCACTTGCAGGGCTTCGATCACCACCGCTGCAGCGAGCGGGTTGCCGCCAAAAGTTGACCCATGTTCACCGGGTTTGATCACGAGCATCACTTCATCATCGGCCAGTACGAGCGAGATCGGCAACACGCCACCTGAAAGGGCCTTGCCTAAAATCAAAAGATCAGGCCGCACGTTTTCATGATCGCACGCGAGCATCTTGCCGGTGCGCGCTATGCCCGTTTGGATTTCGTCCATCATCAACAGCACGTTATGCTGTTTGCACAATTTTTCAGCGGCCTTCAAATAGCCATCGTGCGGCACATATACACCTGCTTCGCCCTGGATCGGTTCGATCCACAGCGCGCAAACATTTTTGTTGCCCAAGGCTTTTTCTAAAGCAGGCACATCATCATAACTCACGACTTCGAATCCCGGCATGAAAGGACCAAAATTTTTAGTGGCCGAAGAATCCGTGGAAGCAGAAATAATCGTTGTTGTGCGGCCGTGAAAATTTTGCTTCACCGCCACGATCACCGCCTTGTTGTCTTCAATTCCCTTTTTAGTATAACCCCACTTGCGCGCCAGTTTAATGGCCGTTTCATTGGCTTCGGCCCCACTGTTCATGAATAAGGCTTTATTATACCCGAAGGTGTCACAGACAAATTTTTCTGCTAACCCAAGTTTGTCATTATAAAAAGCACGAGAGGTAAGCGTAAGTTCTTTGGCTTGATGGATCAATGCATTAATAATGCGCGGATGGCAGTGCCCCTGGTTGACGGCACTGTAGGCTGATAGAAAATCGTAGTAGCGTTTGCCCTCCACGTCCCATAGAAAAACGCCTTCACCTTTGATGAGCACTACCGGCAGTGGGTGATAGTTGTGCGCACCGTATTTGTCTTCGAGGGCAATGGCCTCCAGGCCGGAAGTAATTGTGTCAACCATAAATTATTCTTTACTAAACAAAGATAATGAATTGCTTGTCAAAATAATTGATGTTGACAATTTGTCAACCTTATTGTACCTTTGAGGCAGCATGCGAATCATTGCGAAGAAAACATTGCGCGAGTATTGGGATGAACATGCAGATTGCAGACGGGATTTGGAAGAGTGGTATGCCATAGCTTGCCATGCGGATTGGGCATCTCCCCATGAAGTTAAACAAACCTATCCGAAAGCAAGTATCATTGGGAACAATAGGATGGTGTTCAATATCGGTGGTAACAAGTATCGACTGATCGTCAAGTTTGCTTACAAGACCAGAATTGGATATGTGCGTTTTATAGGATCGCACCGTGAGTATGATAAGATTAATGCAGAAGAAATATGAAAACAAAAGATAAACCAGAGGTCAACGTAGTTCGCACCCAAAAGCAGTACGCACTATATTTGAAAAGGATTGAAGCCTTGATGGAACGCGACCCCTCACCAAGAACCGAAGAGGGCCAGTTACTGGAAATACTCACCGTTCTGGTTGAAGACTACGAACGCAAACAAGGGTGGGAAATACCTCAAGTGTCTGATCCGGTAGAAGTTATTCAAAAACGGATGGCCGATCTCGATCTCCGACAATCTGATTTAGCCGAAGTAATCGGTGACAAAACAGTCGTCTCGAGAATATTGAAAAGGTCACGCAAACTTACCTACTCCATGGTCATGCCATTGAGTAAATTGCTACGAGTTCCTCCTGAATTTTTACTTGAAAAGAGTGTAGCTTGATCGATATGGAATGACCTAATTTTGCTTCAATGGAAATAGTTTACTTATTGATGGGAATTGCAGTTGGGGCGATAGCAGCATGGCTGGTTGTTCGTTCTAAATTTTCCTCGGAGCAGGAGAAATCAAACTCTGTTTTTTTAGTTGAACAAGAAAAGAGTAAGAATTTATTGTCTCAATTGACAGCCGCAAAATCTGAATTAGGAATTGAGCGGGAAAAATTTGTAGGGTCAAATAAACAATTGGCAAAAGCAGAGGCGGATTACGGGCACCTGCAAGAAAAACTACAAGACCAAAAAAAAGAACTTGAAAATCTGAACGACAAGCTATCGTTAGAGTTTAAGAATCTGGCCAATGAAATTTTAGATGACAAGAGCAAGAAATTTATAGAGCTCAACAAAACTAACTTATCTGATATTCTCACACCATTAAGAGATAAAATCAAAGATTTTGAAAAGAAGATTGAGGATTCAAATAGAGATAACAATTCTCGCTCTTCAGCTTTACAAGAGCAGCTTAAGAATCTTCAGGGATTGAATTTAAAGATGACTCAAGAAGCGGAAAACCTGACTAGAGCTCTGAAAGGCGACCCACAAGCGCAAGGTGCATGGGGCGAGTTCATTTTAGAAAGTATTTTGGAAAAATCTGGGTTGGAGCGCGACCGCGAATATTCTATTCAAGAAACTTTTACCACGACTGAGGGTCGGTTACGCCCTGATGTAATTGTAAGACTTCCTGAGAACCGTCATGTTATCATCGACTCAAAAGTGAGTCTAAATGCTTATAATAATTTTGTGAATGCCGAATCGGAAGAAAGCAAAATTGTAGCGCTGAAGGCGCACATGCTATCCATCCGACAGCACATGAAGGGGCTGGCAGAAAAAAACTACCAGAATCTTTCGGCTAATGGACTTGATTTTGTTATTATGTTTATCCCGATTGAACCGGCCTATATCCTCGCCATTCAAAGTGAAAAAACGTTGTATGAAGAAGCACTGAGCAAAAAAATTGTTTTTGTAAGCCCCACTCTTTTAATTCCTTCATTGCAATTGATTAAAAATGTGTGGAAACTCGAACACCAGAATAAGAATACTCAAGAAATAGTTAGACAAGTGAGCGCCTTGTATGAAAAGTTTAAGGGATTTACAGATGATCTAATTGATTTAGGAGGGCAGCTTAGAAAATCGCAGCAAGCCTACGAAGACGCTATGAATAAATTATCCACAGGTAGTGGCAACTTAGTTAAACGAGTTGAAGAACTAAAAAAACTCGGGATTACGCCTTCGAAAAATATTGATCAACGATTAGTTGATAAGTCGATTGATCAAGCAAGTTTATTTGATTCATAAAAAAAATGAAAATCACAGCCGATAATAAATTAAAGAAACTGATTGTCGTGGGCGATCGCGTACTAATTCGCCCTGCCAAGGAATCTGATAAAACCGAGAGTGGCCTTTACCTTCCTCCCGGGGTTCAGGAAAAGAAAAGAATTCAGCGAGGCTATGTCATTAAAGTAGGGCCGGGCTATCCGTTGCCCATGCCTGCCGATGAAGATGATTTGTGGAAAGGCAAAGAGGATCAGGTAAAATATTTGCCGTTGCAAGCGCAGGAAGGTGACCTCGCCATCTTTCTCCAGAAGGGCGCCATTGAAGTGATGTATGAAAGTGAGAAATATTTCATCGTGCCGTAGACCTCCATTTTGATGCTGGAGCGGGAAGAGGAGTTATAGTCAAACCCCTCTATCCGATCTTAATCCAAACAGCAGTCGCAGAATTTTGAATCTTCTTATAATTTCATAAGTCGCAAAGCAGCCTGCTATTGTAAAGAGTAGTACCAAAACAAATTGTAACGGAATAGTAATCGGCAAAGGAAAAATCAACATCGAGCCGAGGTAAAGAAAAATCATGTGAAGAATATAAACGGGGTATGCAGCCTGACTTAAATACGTTAACACCTTTCCGGAATGATTCAAATATCGATGGCCAAATGCAAGCACAGAAAGTATCCATGTGATAGTTTCAACAGGTAAGAAATAAAGTGGCGCATTCATTTTGAACCAATAAATTCTGAATGCATACAATGTGATGCCCACAAATAAAAACAACCATCGCCACTTCAATATCATTTTTAAAAAACCTTCTCCGCTTAGCACAAAACAAAAGCCGAAGAAAAATGCTAAGAACCCGAGGATGAATCCGTGCAGAGTCATCGCGTACATTTCGTAGGGCATTGGTTGTGTGATCAACTCCTCTGCTATGAAACAACCAATCACAGGAAGAGGGCCAAGCGGAGTGCTCAACACTTTTTTTAGCATGGTCACAAATTTTCCTTCTTCATTTCTCTTTAGATAATAGAAGAGAGGAGATAAGACAATAACATACACAAAAATATTAGCCAGAAACCACAGGTGACTTTGATGAACTGTGTAAGAAAACTCCATCTTATAATAAGATTGCCAGATAAAAAGATGGATGGGCACAATACAGAAAATACCAAAAACAAATGGCAACCAAATACGATACGTGCGCTCCATGAAAAGTTCTTTCCATGTTCTGTTTTGCATCGCAAAGTAAACGCCCATGCCCGACACAAAGAACAGCAGCGGTATGCGCCACACATTCAGCATGGACATGGGTGTCCATAATGACACCCATGGTTTTTCTGTTGTGATAAATGCGAGCATCATGCCCCAAGGTTGAAAGCCTATCGCGATGTGATAGATAAGGAGTAACCCAATAGCAATTACTCGTATCCAGTCAATGTCGTATCTGCGGTTTGTTGTTTGCATGGTCAGAAATTTTTAAGAAAATTATTTTAACATGGAGGCAATCACAGGGCGAGTCTTTTCAAGATACGCATAGTCCAATGTCAAACCCATTGGGCCAAGAACTTTTCCCAACATATCATATACAGGCTTCACATCATTGAAAGGAACAACCATGCTTTCATAAGCAGTTGACTGAAAATTGTTCTTAATAGTCTTGTCAGCTTTTTTGTCCAGCAGCATTTTTACAATCTCCGGGCGGCAGAAAAAAGAAGCAGTGTGCAAAGCAGTGGAGCCATCTTTGTTTTGAAAATTCAAATCCGCTCCGGCATCAATCAATGTTTTCGCGATTTCGGTTTTGCCAAACAATGAAGCGCTGATAAGAGGACTTGATCCACCGAAAGGATCTTTCTCATTAAGATCTGAACCTGCTGCAATGTGTTGCTTAACAGCTTCGAGGTCTCCCTTCACAACTGCGGTGTGAATATCAATTTGAGGAGGCTTCACTCCTGACTTGGTTTTATCTTGTGCAGTTGCTTTTTTGCTCTGACAAGACACCGAAGTTAACAGTGACGAGAGCAACACGATCATTACCATTGCTCTTAGTGGGTTGAAATTTTTTGTTTTCATAATTAAATGTTTTTAAGGTTAAAATTTGATGGCGTAAAGAACGGGCTGGCAGAAGAGCGAGGCTAAACACCTTTGCGCACAAAACCATCAAGTTTGCGGGAATCCATATAAACTATGATGCAACGATATAAATTATGACGCAATTGGGCTTTTGAATTCAAAATCAGCTAACCTAAGCCTGTAGCTTGCATCGTTTTTTTACTCCGCTTTGCGACCGTATTTTTACAGAAATCTTTTGAATCCTGTTTTGAATTAGGCTCATGTCAGACAACTCCCTTCCAGAAAATGACTTTTTGAACCAAGCAACTGCCATCATTGAGCAGAATATTGCCAATGAGCAGTTTGGTGTTTCGGGGTTGGCCGATGCTATGCACATGAGTCGTTCAAATCTTTTACGGAAAGTAAAAAAAGAGACAAAGCTTTCTGTAAGTCAACTCATCAACCAGATGCGGTTGAAGCGCGCGATGGAAATGCTGCGGAAATCTTCTCTTAACATTTCAGAAGTTTCACACCAGGTAGGATTTGGAAGCACTTCTTACTTTATAAAGTGCTTTCGCGAATATTATGGATACCCGCCCGGTGAAGTAGTGAAGCGAAGTGAAATAGAAGCAATTCCCGTCTCGCCAAATTCAAACCGAAGAAGAAATATTTTATTCGTTGGAGTGTTTGGATTGGTGGTCGTTTCAATCGTGATCCTCTTTGTATATACGAAGCCTTTTGGAGAGCCGATAGTTCATGAAAAATCAATTGTGGTGCTGCCATTCAAAAATGAAAGCAACGATTCTTCGAATGTATATCTCATCAATGGCCTGATGGAATCTACGCTGAACAATCTTCAGAAGATAAAAGATTTGAGAGTGATCAGTCGCACTTCATCGGAAAAATACAGGAACACGACCAAGTCGATTCCCGAAATGGCGAAGGAATTGAACGTGAGTTATTTTGTGGAAGGCAGCGGGCAAAAAATTGGTGACCAGATTTTGTTAAACATCCAGTTGATAGAAGCTTCGAGCGATCGTCACCTGTGGTCCAATCAATACAAGCGCGAAACAAAAGATATTTTTCAGCTGCAGCAAGAAGTTGCGAAAAATATTGCTGACGAAATCAAAGCGATCATCACACCCGAAGAACAAAAACGGATTGACAAAAAACCTACCAACAATCTTGCAGCGTATGATTTATATTTGAAAGCAAAAGATTTTCAAGCCTTGGGTGGAAAAGAAAATCTCCAAAAGTCAATTGATTATTTTCAAAAAGCGATCGATCAAGATCCTGAGTTTGCTTTGGCATATGGTGAAACAGCTATCGCCTATTATTATCTCGAACTATATCAAGCGGAAAAAAAACATACCACTGATATCAGCACCTACGCAGACAAAGCATTATTATATGATTTAAAACTCGGAGAGAGCCTGGTGGCAAAGGCTCTGGACTATGTTACCAAAAAGGAATATGGATCAGCAATTCCATATCTTGAAAAAGCGCTAGAATACAATCCCAACTCCGCTCCTATCATTGCTTTTGTTTCTGATTTTTATTCAACCTACTTTCTCAACACCGGAAAATATTTGGAGTACGCGTTAAAAGGAATTCAATTGGACATCGCCTCACAAGATTCTGTCAATGCCAGCTACACCTATCTTCGTCTGGGCAATGCGTTGATACAAACTGGTTTTGTAGATGAGTCGCTAAAGTACATCGATAAATCATTGGAGTACAATCCGAAAAATCTGTTTTCAAAATACATCCGTGCGTTCATTCTTTTTGCAAAGACAAAAGATGTAAAACAAACACGCAACCTTCTTATCACTGAGTTTAATAAAGACACCACACGGTTCGATATCTTACAAGACATTGGCAAAGTCTCTTACTATATGCGCGACTATGAAGGTGCTTACAAGTATTACAAAAGATTTCTTCAGATACGCGAGAGCAGACAGCTTGATGTTTACCGCCATGAGAATATGATCATTGGGTTTACACTTGCCAAAGTTGGGCAGAAACAAAAATCGGAAGAGTTGATAAAAAGTTATAAAGGCTTTGTAGATGCTGATAAGTCCATTTACAAGAACCTTGGGCTTTCTATGTACTACAATTATTCAGGTGATCAAAAAAAATCAGTTGAGTACATGAAACTCTTTGCGAAAGAGGACAACGTGCAGTATTGGATTATTTTATTTCTTGAATCCGACCCGATGGTTGAAACTATTAAAGACAATCCTGAGTTTAAAAAATATTTTAATGAAGCCAAGGTAAGATTTTGGAAAACACACGATGCTTTGAAAGTAATTCTGGAGGAGAAGGGATTGCTAAGCAAGCAGAGAATTTAAACGCGCGAATAAATATCTCCCTTCTCAGTTGCTGTGATCTTCAGCACATTTGCCAATACCAGTAAAATTAATTTTCTCGAACCTGCGAATTGATTCAAACCCGTTAGCTTTTGGAACTCTTGAAGTGTGATCGTTTTATTTTCATCCAGGTATTTCATCAAGGCAAGTTCATGTTCAGCAAAATAGAAGTGGATATTTTTGTTTTGCCTTTTTCTACGAATGATCTCGTTCATCTGTTCGCTGGCTTTGATGCTCATATCATTCATCCGCACGAAACTCGCGCGCACTTTTGAATCTTCTATAAAAAACACAAGCCTTTTTTCACCTGGCGGAATATCCAATCGCAATACAAATTTAGTTTTGGGACAATTCAATGAGTGAATCGTGGTAAACCAATGGCTGAAGTACATGTTTCTGTAAAGCTTGCCGCACACTCAGCAATTCTTCGTCAGGATATTTAACTCCTGCCAGCGCGCCATCATCGTCTACACCAATCAATATCGTTCCGCCTTCGCTGTTCGCGAAGGCAATCTCGCGCACATTTTTTTCAGGATGTGATGCTTTGCGTTTAAACTCCAGTTGATGGCCTTCACCTTCGGCCACCAGCCGCTGCAACTCAAAAACTTCTTCGGTTTTAAAGTTTGCCGTTGCCGAAGGATTCGTCGTCTTCTTCATCTTCTGCGGAGTCATCTTTTGGCAAACTGAACATGCTGCTGAGCAAATCTTTGAACTGATGCCCCGAGGTTAGATTGTGTTTGCTGAGAAGGCTGTATTCGGCCAAGCCATGTAAGGCAAACTCCATCAAAAATAATTTTAGGGAAGCATCTTGCCCTTTTTGAAATTCATTAATTAAATCCAAAAGGCCAGGAACAGACCGTAGTGTCTTTTCGTACTCAGCATTGCTCAAGTCGTGCAATAAATCTACGGTGTTGCCATCACCAAACCAATTCGTGATTTTTTTGTAAGGGCTTTTTTCTTTTTGCTTGCGGAATTTGTCAGGATCGGGAAAATAGTTTACAAACTGGGTACGAATAGCTTTGCCCAATAAATTTTGCGCTACTATACCCGGACCTTCTTGTTGGCCTTCATATACCAACTCTACTTTCCCAGTGATCGAAGGAATGACACCAATAAAATCAGAAACGCGGAGAAACGTATTTTTTTCGTTGTTGATGATGCTTCTCCGTTCGGCCGCTGCAATCAGATTTTCGTAAGCTGAAATGGTAAGGCGTGCCGATACGCCACTCTTGGCATCTACATATTCGCTCTTGCGCGCCTCGAAAGCAATCTGTTCCACAATGTCTTTCGCGATTTCTGCCGAAGCAACCCTCTTCTTTTGCTCTGCCCGGATGTTGGCTTCTTGTTGGGTAATCCGCTTTCCGATTTCCAACGTCTTGGGATAATGCGTGATAATCTGGCTGTCGATACGATCTTTCAGTGGCGTAACGATGCTTCCCCGATTCGTGTAGTCTTCGGGATTGGCCGTAAACACAAATTGGATTTCGAGCGGCAGCCGCAACTTAAAACCTCGGATTTGAATATCCCCTTCTTGCAAAATATTAAACAGTGCCACCTGAATGCGCGCTTGCAGATCGGGCAATTCGTTGATCACAAAAATGCAGCGGTGCGATCGCGGAATCAATCCGAAGTGAATCACTCGTTCGTCTGAGTAAGGAAGTTTCAAGGAAGCAGCCTTGATCGGATCCACATCGCCAATCAAATCGGCAATGGAAACATCGGGTGTGGCGAGTTTTTCGGTGTAGCGCTCTTCGCGATGAAGCCATGCGATTGGTGTGTTGTCACCGAGTTCATTTATTTTGTCTTTTCCATATATTGAAATCGGATTGAGCGGATCATCGTTTAGCTCCGATCCTTCAATTACGGGAATGTATTCGTCCAACAAGTGTACCATCAACCGCGCAAGCCTCGTCTTGGCTTGTCCGCGCAAGCCCAATAAATTCACATCGTGCCCGGCAAGGATGGCCCGTTCCAAATCGGGGATCACCGTTTCTTCGTAGCCCCAGATTCCTTCAAAGACATTTTCCTTATTTCGCAATTTCTCGATCAGGTTGCCGCGCAATTCATCTTTGATAGTTTTGAATTGATAGCCAGAGGCTTTGAGTTGGCGGAGGGTCTTGGGTTTGTTCATTGGTAACAGTTAGTGTTTAATGGTTTAATCGTTAGCGTCATTAGCTATTACCGGATAACAAAGTAATTATTAACGGTTATAAATTCTTCGTCCTGTTCCTCTTAAAATCTTCAAACACCAAATTGCCTAAGCCTTGCAGGCTGCTGTAGTAGGCATTGCCGTTGTTGGCTTTGGTGAACTCGCGCACAAAGGCTTTGAGGTAAGGATCGGTGGCAATCATAAACGTGGTTACCGGGATTTTTATTTTTCGCAATTGCCCCGCAAGGTCAAGTGTTTTGGATAATATTTTTTGATCAAGGCCAAAACTGTTTTTATAGTAGTTGATCCCCTGCTTTATGCACGTAGGTTTGCCATCGGTGATCATGAAGATTTGCTTGTTGGTATTTTTCTTCCTGCGCAAAATGCCCATGGCCAACTCAAGCCCGGCCACCGTGTTGGTATGGTACGGGCCAACTTGCAGGTAAGGCAAATCTTTGATTTCAATCTGGTGGGCGTCATCGCCAAAGACTAAAATATCGAGTGTATCTTTCGGGTATTTGGTAGTAATCAATTCGGATAAAGCCATGGCCACTTTTTTCGCAGGCGTGATGCGGTCTTCACCATACAAAATCATCGAATGCGAAATGTCGATCATGAGCACCGTAGAGGTCTGTGACTTGAATTCATTTTCCATCACCTCCAGATCGCCTTCCGTCATGAAAAAATCTTCCAGCCCGTGGTTCACTTGTGCATTGCGGAGGGAATCGGTCATCGAGATTTGCTCGAGCGTGTCGCCAAATTCATAATCGCGCCTGTCGGTGGTGGGCTCATCGCCCCGCCCGTTGTGGTGGGTTTGATGGCCTCCCGGCTTTGTCTTTTTTAGTTTCCCAAAAATTTCTTCGAGTGCCGACTGCCGAAGGTTTTGTTCGCTTTTCGGTTTGAGTTTAAATTGCCCATCAGGCCCTGCATCGGTGATGTAGCCGTTTTTTTTCAGGTCTTCGATAAAATCTCCAATGCCGTAATCTTTGTTGGTAAGGCCATACTGTTTGTCCACTTCGGTGAGCCACTGCAACGCTTCGCCCACGTTGCCGGCCGTGATCAGCAAGAGCTGCATGAACACGCTCAAGAGCTTCTCGAAGTTGGTTTTCCCGTCTTGCGGTGGCGGGCTATATTTTAAAAATCGGTTGCCGAGCATAGCTTAAAATGTTCAAGATAAACCAAATATCCTCCTTTTATGTTCAGAAAATCTGAATTTTTAACTCAAAGGCAATAAGTAAAGCACCGATAACTTCCCTACTTCTGGAGTTTTAACAACTTGTCGCGACCCAAACATTTTTTCAGGTTTAGAAACTTATGTAAGAAAATTGCCGTTCTTCAAAATATTCTTTAAAAATGAACGTCTATTTTGCAATGAATTTAACAAAATGAACTATGAAAAAGTCTGTAGCTGTTTTAATCTTGGTAGTAGCGGTAATGCTTTCGGCTTGCTCCACCTACACTTGCCCCACCTACTCCAAAGCTCCTGCGCCCAAAGCACAGAAGGAAACGAAGATTTGGAAACTTTAGTATCAAAATATCCTCACGCCTCGTCACCGATCGCGAGGCTTTTGGTTTCGTAGTCATTATGGTCGGCTAACCTATTCAAAGAGTCTCCCACATCTTTGCGATGACTTGTGTCCTCAGGAGTCAACATTGTGTTTCGTGAGGACACGAAACAGGGCTTAAAAAATCGCGATGCCATTTCCTCCAACTGCCCCAATAGTTTTATCAGGGAAGGCCAGGGCAATTTCAAATCCGAGAACATCACGATAGGCCTGTGCTTTTTTAGACATCAAGAACTGCGGAACAGGTGGAGCAGTTTGGTTTTTGTTGGTTTGGACATACCATACTCAAGTTAAATCTCCATTGGTTCAAGCCGTCACGCTTGACCCTGCGTAAAATAAAAACACAAGCTAGACGCTTGCGC
Source organism: Bacteroidota bacterium (assembly GCA_043758895.1). GTDB lineage: Bacteria > Bacteroidota > Bacteroidia > Cytophagales > Cyclobacteriaceae > ELB16-189. The sequence continues at coordinate 2,512 of JAYVMP010000072.1, read as the reverse complement.
TTGGTAGGGGTTACCATAAAGACAGTTGTCTTGATAACGTTTGACATGCTCGAGCTTGCTTCTTTCAAAATGATCTTCACATTTAAGAAAGCCTGTCTCACCTGTGCTTCAAAGTTATCGCTCACTACTTTTCCGGTTGACAAATCCAGGCCTGGGGTACCTGAAAGAAAAATAAGGTTGTTGGCGATTACTGCCTGAGGAAATACATCGCTCATGCGTGGTGCCTTGGTAGTGTTAAAAATATTTTTATCATGATAATGGACTATTAATTAGTCAAAGATAGTCAGGTTCGAGGACCTGACTGACGCTTAAAGATTGTTGTGAGAATTAATCTAAGCCAAACAAAAGTAAACAAGCCTAAGTGAAATCTTGTGCAGCCCGATCCATTTCGTTTAGATCCTTCTTCTGAATTGGAATATTGTCACCCTCGTGAATAATTCTATGCCTTAACTGAAACAGGTTAGAAAATTGATTTTTCCAATTTGGCGTTTCATTTATTATTGATTTAATCTCTGAACCTTCTTCATTCTCTATTTTCATAATTTCTTTAATGAAACTCTCTTTTCCAATCAATTCGGAAAACACTCTTTCAATTGACTTCTAAGTTCAAGTAATAAGTGCAACACAAGAGGTTAAAAGAAAGGAAGATTTCTCTTCCTTTCAATTGACCAAGTTAAATTAAACTTGTGTTGCAATGACAAAACATAAACAACTCAGCCAAGAGCAAAGGTATGTAATTGGTAGGCTTTTAAAAGCAGGCAATACACAGGAAGAAATAGCTACCGCGGTTGGTTGCCATAAGTCCACCATCAGCCGGGAGCTTAAGCGCAACACCCCCAAACGCGGCAGAGGGGCAAAAGTGTACAAGCCGGACAAGGCACAACAGAAGACCGGGCTGCGGCATAAGACAAAGCCCAAATCTTTTTCTTTCACGGCAGATATGCGCGAACAAATCGTAAAATGGTTGACCGTTGAAAAGCTGAGCCCGGAATTGATCACGGCAAAGGGCAAACAGGAGTATGGGGACTTTGTCAGCCATGAAACGATTTACAAATGGATTTGGCAGACCAAACACAGCCATCGAAAGGAACACCAGCCCTATCAGCAATTGCATCAAGGGCTCAAACATGGGAGAAGGCACAGGAAACGTGGGAACTACCATGAAAACAGGGGCTGTGTACCCGATCGTGTTTCCATTGAAAAAAGGCCTGCCCTTGTTGAAGAACGTAAACGGATCGGTGATGTGGAAGTCGACTTGGTATTGGGGATGAACCACCAGCCAGGCTTATTGGTCATCACCGACAGGGCTTCGTTAAAAACATCACTGACAAAAATACAGACCAAAGCTTCGGCACAGACCGCAAATGACATCATCCGGAAAATGAAGCCCTGCAAAGATTGGATCAAGACAATGACCTACGATAACGACATGGCCTTTACCAAACATCAAAAGATAAATGAAGTGCCGGGGACAAAATCATTCTTTACACACCCCTATACTTCACAGGATAAAGGCACAGCCGAAAACAGGATAGGTGTGATCAGGAGGTTTTTTCCAAAGAAAACAGATTTTACCAAGGTGACACATCAACAAGTGAAGCACGTAGAAAAAATGATCAATGAAAGACCCGTTAGAAAATTCAACTATCAAACACCTAACCAGGTGTTCGCAAAAAAACAAAGCAACGCAAAGCAGAACAAGGTCATCCGATGTAAATGATTTTTGCTTTGCAAAAAAACACGAAGTACATTGGATCAGTTTTTCCTGCGTGGCTGGGATTGGACACCTTCAGCGAACAAGCAGGCTTTGCACTAAAAAAGAAAAGAAGGATGGATGAGAGGAAATCCTCCTTCTTTTTTAGGGAAACAAAAAAAAGGTGTCCATTTTTTTTATCGATCTCAGTTGCACTTATTGGTTGAACACAGCAATTAGTCGAAAATGACATCGGGCTACTAATTTGGAATCATGAGATACGCTCTATTCATTTTATTTTTTATCAATAATCTGCACGGAGCAGCTCAAAGCAATCAACTGTTTTCAGGAATAGTATTGGACAAGGCCACAAAAACTCCGGTTCCCTGGGCAACTGTTTTAGTAAGAGGCACAGCAAAAGGTACAGTTACCAATGCTGAAGGTAAGTTTCTGTTTTCATTCACTGAAAAAAAAGACTCCATCGTTGTACAGATTTCAAGTATTGGATACAAGAGCAACCTGGTGCAATTGAGCACCAACTATGAAAAGAAAATTCTCTTAGAACAAGGTGCCAAGTTGCTTAACGAAGTAATTGTAAGACCACAAATTGTGAGAGACATGGTGCGTGAGGCCGTTAAAAAAATTGCAAAAAACTATTATACCAAACCAATCGTGCTCACTGGATTTTACCGTGAATCGCTGCGCTACGATAGCACTCATTATATTTATCTTACCGAAGGAGTGCTGCAAGCTCGCAAAGAATCATATCGCGATGCGCATCATGGCGGCCAAATAAAATTGCTAAAGTCAAGAAAAAAA
>JAYVMP010000071.1:0-1588 GCA_043758895.1 Bacteroidota bacterium | reverse complement strand
CGGATTCCTGCCCCCAAAGGCAATCCGAAAGCTCCGTTGCAGGCGATGATCTTCGATTCCGTTTTCAATTCCTTCCGGGGGATTGAAGTGTATTACCGCGTGTTCAACGGCACGATGCGCAAAAATGACCAGGTCAAATTTGTTAATGCCGACAAGCAATACGGTGCCGATGAAATTGGCGTTTTGAAATTGGATAAGTTTCCCCAAAATGAAATCAGTGCCGGCAATGTGGGCTACTTGATTTCGGGAATAAAAGTAGCGAAAGAAGTAAAGGTTGGTGACACGATAACATTAGTTAGCAATCCGGGCGAAGCGATCAAAGGTTTTGAAGATGTGAAGCCGATGGTGTTTGCAGGGATCTATCCGGTGGAGACTTCAGAGTTTGAAGAGCTGCGCGCTTCGATGGAAAAACTTCAGTTGAATGACGCCTCTTTAGTATGGGAGCCGGAGACATCGGCAGCGCTTGGCTTTGGCTTTCGCTGCGGGTTCTTGGGCATGCTGCACATGGAGATCATCCAGGAGCGGCTGGAGCGTGAGTTCAACATGACGGTGATCACCACCGTTCCCTCGGTTCAATTCAAAGCTACTCTCACTAATGGAAAATCGATTTTCATTAATGCGCCTTCCGAAATGCCCGACCCAACTACCATTGATTTTATCGAAGAGCCTTTCATCCGTGCCCAGATCATTACAAAATCAGATTTTATCGGGGCCATCATCGGCTTGTGCATGGACAGGCGAGGACAAATCAAAAATCAAATTTACCTTACCGCTGATCGCGTGGAGCTGACCTTCGAGATGCCGTTGGCCGAAATCGTATTTGATTTCTTCGATAAGCTCAAGACTATTTCCAAAGGATACGCTTCGTTGGATTACCATCTCATGGATATGCGCGAAAGCGACATGGTGAAGCTGGACGTGCAGTTGAATGGCGAAAAAATTGATGCGCTCTCGGCCATCGTCCACCGCAACAAAGCACAGGAGTGGGGACGAAAATTGTGCGAGAAATTAAAAGAACTTATCCCTCGCCACATGTTTGAGGTCGCGATACAGGCCGCCATTGGGCAGAAAATTGTGGCGCGCGAAACCCTGAGTGCCATCCGTAAAAACGTGTTGGCCAAATGCTATGGCGGTGATATCTCGCGCAAGCGGAAGTTGTTGGAAAAACAAAAGAAGGGGAAGAAGCGCATGCGGCAAGTGGGAAGTGTGGAGATTCCGCAAGAGGCGTTTATGGCGGTGCTGAAGATTGAATGATGCTGATTTTCTTTTTTGGAACAAAAGATTTTTTAAAGAAATTAAAAGGAGAAAAATAGAGAATGACTGTGACCTCACAAACTGCTTATACACTCATCGATGGCCGCAAAATTGCTACCGACATCAAAGCGGAAATCACACAAAAAGTGATTGAACGCAAAGCAGCTGAAAAAAAAGTGCCGCACCTCGCCATCATTTTGGTGGGGGATGACGGTGCGAGTCAAACGTATGTTGATTTTAAAGTGAAGGCATGCAAGGAAGTAGGTTTTCATTACACCACGATGCGCTTTGCGGATACCATCAGCGAAGACAAGTTGATGAAGCACATCGACCA
>JAYVMP010000070.1:0-14341 GCA_043758895.1 Bacteroidota bacterium | reverse complement strand
TGGCACTCAAGCCGTTTGAAAGCACCAACAAGGTAATGGTCATCTGGCTGCCCGAGCTGATGCACCCGTCAGCTGCCAACGGTATTTTGAAAATTTTAGAGGAACCACATGCCCATACTTTCTTTCTTTTGGTGACCAACAGTGCCGAACAACTTTTGCCCACGATCTTGTCACGCACGCAGATCGTTCATGTGCCCTTGTTGGCGGATGAAGAAGTTGAAAAATACCTTCAAACCAATCACACATTGGATCAACACAAACGAGAGGAGATCGTTCGGTTGGCGGAAGGGGATTTGAACTTTGCAATCCAATTGATCGATAGCAAAGGAGACCAATACCCAACCCGTTTCATGGACTGGATGCGGATGTGTTTCAAAAAAGATTTTGCCAAACTCTTGGGCATGGCCGATGAATTCCATGAGCTTGACAGGCTCGGCCAGCGCAACTTGCTTCACTACGGCCTTGGCATGATGCGTGAAACGTTATTGCAAGTTGCTGGAGCTACTCCAATCAGCCGTGTGAAAGGTGAAGAAGAAAAGTTTGTGCAGAATTTCAGCAAGTATTTTACCGTGCCTAAAATTGAAACGGCCAACCGCCTGATTAACGAAGCCAGCTACCACCTGGATCGAAATGGCAGTGCTAAAATGATTTTCATGGATTTATCGTTGCAACTTTCCAAAACAATCAACGCATAAATTTTTGCCGAGCTCATTGGTGTTTTGCAAAGAATGGAAGTGAAATTCTACCTTTGCCGAAGCGGCTACGTGAAGATTTAAAAAATAATTTTTAAAAGGCAATCTCTAATTCTTCTATTTTTGCGGCATCAATTCTTTTCATCGATATGGTTAAATATTCAATTTTTATTTTGGCACTAAGTGGTTTGGTTATTCCAACTCATGGTCAAAAAAAAGACGTTGTGGTAACCATCAACACAAAGTACGGCAACATGATTGCCCTTTTGTATGATGAAACCCCGAAACATAAAGCTAATTTCATAAAGCTTGCGAAGGAACATTATTTTGACAGCCTGTTGTTTCACCGGGTGATTGCCGGGTTTATGATCCAAGGCGGTGATCCCAATTCCAAAAAAGCGAAACCCGGTCAACCTTTAGGAAGTGGTGGCCCCAACTATACCATCGAAGCGGAAATCAATCCCCACTATTATCACAAAAAAGGAGCGCTTGCTGCCGCCCGGCTTGGCGATCAGCAAAACCCGACCAAAGCGTCAAGCGGAAGTCAATTTTATATTGTGCAGGGAACGACCCTTACCAATGAAGCTGTCGATGAATTAAAAATCGACCAACCTAAACTAAGTGCAGCTCTGCAGCAATTCGTAAACAAATCAGAAAACCAAGCTTACCGCGATACCCTCTCCAAACTTTATGCTTCCGGAAACCGGGAAGCGTTCAAGAAAAAAGTATTTGGCCTGGCCCCACGAATCGAAAAAGAAACAGGTGTCAAATTTTCAAAAGACATTTCCTCAGAAAAAATCCGAGCCTATACTACGGTGGGAGGAACACCGGCTCTTGATGAGGGATATACCGTGTTTGGTGAAGTCATTCAAGGACAGGATGTGATCGACAAAATAGCAATGGAAGAAAAAGACGGGGCCGATCGGCCCAAAGGAGATGTGCGGATGTTCGTCAGCGTGAAAGAACTATCTAAGAAAAAGATTGCCAAACTTTATGGGTACCATTATCCCGAAATAAAAAAATGAGGATCCTCGTTACCGGTTCAAATGGATTGCTTGGCCAAAAATTGGTGTACCTGATTTCATCTCAGCCAGACCATCATCTCATTGCGACTGCCAAATCGAAATTGGCGATCGGGTTGCCCAAAGGCGAATTTCACTTTCTTGACATCACGCGATTTGATGAAACAGAAGAAGTAATCCACAAAACAAAACCAGAGGTAATCGTCAACACGGCTGCCATGACCCAGGTGGACGATTGCGAGAAAGAAAGAGAAAAATGCTGGCTGAACAATGTAACAGCCGTGGAGAACTTAGTGAACGCTGTTGAGGGAAAAGGCATCCATCTCATTCATCTTTCTACCGATTTCATTTTCGATGGCAAGCACGGGCCATTAGATGAAACGGAACAGCCAAATCCGCTGAGCTACTATGGGGAAAGCAAATTGGCTGCGGAGCGAATCATCCAAAAAAGCAACATCGACTGGGCTATCCTCCGAACGGTTCTGGTCTATGGTGTAACCCAAGACATGAGCCGCTCGAACATTGTATTATGGGTGAAAAAAAGTTTAGAGGAAGGGAAGAAAATAAATGTAGTGAACGACCAGTGGCGCACACCAACACTGACCGAAGATTTGGCGATGGGATGTTTCCTCGCTGCAACAAAAAAAGCCAAAGGAGTTTTTAATATTTCAGGTGAAGAGATGATGACACCGTATGGTATTGCTGTTGCGACTGCTCATTTTTTTAAATTGGATAAATCACTCATTCACGAAACCGATTCAACAAAATTTACTCAGCCTGCCAAGCGACCGATGAAAACTGGATTTATCATTGACAAGGCCAAGGAAGAATTGAGCTATCGGCCACATACATTTAAGGAAGGACTTGAATTGCTTGCGAAACAACTGACGAATTAAATACCTAACACACTTCTCAATTTAGTATAACCGGATTGGCTCAACGGTATTCGTGTTCCATTTTTTAAAAGAACAACATGATTATCTTTTTCCATAGGTTCAATACGCGTGAGTTCCTGTAAATTGAGGAGATACGAACGATGCACGCGCACAAACTGCGAAGCTTCCAATGTCTTTTGAAAATAAGACATTGTTTTTTTCTTTAAATAAAATCCTTCTGTTGTATGAATTTTTACATAGTCGTCAAACGCCTCGAAGTAATGTATGCGTTGCACGGGCAACACCACAATATTTTGTCCTTTCTTAACCACCACACGATTTTGACTTTCTGGAGAAGCTGCCTCTTCGCTGAGTTTCTCAGGAAGCTGAACATTCTTTTGCCCGAAACCTTTGTTCATCGCTTTGTCAAATCGTTCTTTGCTGAATGGTTTTAATAAATAATCGATGGCATAGGCTTCAAAAGCTTTGATCGCATATTCATCGAAAGCTGTTGTAAAAATTACGGAAGGAGGATTGTCGATCAACTCCAGCATTTCAAATCCATTGATCTTCGGCATTTGAATATCCAAAAAAATTAAGTCAGGTTGATGTTGCGCGATTGCTTTCACACCTTCGAATCCATCGCTGCACTCGGCAACTAATTTCGCTTGAGGAAATCCTGATAAATATTCTTTCACTATTCCCCGGGCCAGCGGCTCGTCATCAATTATTACAACATTCATGCGCTTATTAAATTTTAAAAAAGGACGCATGGAATGCCAATGTTAGTTTGGTATCAAAATTCAATTTAGTTGATTGGCATTTCATCGTTGCGGGATTTTTATTGTTGTTGTAAACGTATTTTCATTTTGCTGTGTTGTCAACAAGTCATTTCGGTAAAATAACAAAGAAAGTCTTCGTTGAATTGAGCTCAGTCCAAAGCCCGTTCCCGGTTTTGGTAACGCAGAAGCTGGATCAAACGGATTCTTTATTTCAACGATCAAATTATTTTGATCTCCTCGTGCTGTCATCATGATGGCGACTTCTCCAAGGTTGTCATAAAGTCCAAACTTAATTGCATTTTCTAAAACCGGCTGTAATAATAATGATGGCAATTTCATCTCTTGGGCTGTCGCTTCTGCCTCCACGTTCGTTATCAATCGATGGCCGAATCTGATTTTCTCAATATCAAGATAAAGCTGAAGGTGGTGCAACTCTTCGCGCAAAGAAACAAATTGATTGCTTTCCTTTTTTATTGTTCCGCGAAGGAAATCAGAAAGCTGCTCCACCATCTTCCGGGCCTGTTCCGGCTGTGTGCCAACCAATGAACTAATGGAGTTCAAACTGTTAAAAAGAAAATGTGGCTGCAGTTGCTCTCGCAAAGAGGAAAGTTCTGCTTCGCGTAGCAATTTTTCAGCCGCCTGTCGTTGTGATTTTTCTTCGTTTTGCTCTTTCCAATATAGCCAAAGCCAACCAGCCGTTCCTATAAACCCCATCATGAGCCAAAGGAAAACAAACCGAAGTAATAGTGTATCCTTCAGCATCTGCAGGTACCTGATATCTTGAATCAAAAAATTCAAAAGCGTATTCAACACGTTCACGAATAGTAGGCTCAACACCGCACCGGCAATGAGGAAGTACAAACTGTTCTTTTTCGTAGGCCGGAAAAAGCGAACCATCATGATCTCGGCATAAGCATCTATCATAAGACAGCATTGTGTGACCACAGCATCAATTACCGCGAATCGTAAAGGAATACCATACTGCACCAATAGCCAAGTTTGTATGCATGTCCACAGAGCAAGCCATGCCGCAATAAAGATTAAGCCATTGAACTTGCCCGATGTATTTTTTTCGATCATTGCTAAAACGATGGTTTATAACTCAGTTGCATAGAAGCCGCCTGGTTGTGCACAAAGGTGATGTACGGATTGGCGTCTTCCATTTCGCGAACTTGGGAATAAATTTCAAGTCCATCCTTTAATACTTCAACCTTCCTTAATTCGGGCACATTTACAAACTCCCACTTTACCGGGCCGTGATCGTGGTTGATCACCGAGTCTTCTGAATTAATACCGAGTATGCGGGCTTTTAAAAGTGCTTCTTCAAAATTTTCAGCTTCAATCATTCGAAGATGCTCGTCAAACTGTAATTTTTGCTGCCCACTGCCTTTGATCTGAAAAATAATCTTTGCGATGTACCAGTTCATATAATTATAAATTAAGATGACGAATTATTATTATTGAGTTAATAGCTTTTGATTTCAATTGAGCCAAAAACAACGGTGCCTTTCAGTACTAATGTTTTGTTTTCAACTTCGCCACCACCGTCACGTCTTTTGTCTTCCACCGATCCAAAGGCACAATCCACTTCTGATTTGATTTGCCAATGAGCTGGCACGATCAGTTTGACACCACCAAACACGATGTTAGCCTCCAAAGTAGCAGTGCCGTTAATATCGGCTTGCGAAAGATCGAGGTCATTACCTCCAAAGACGGTATTGATTTCTCCACCTTTAAAATCCTTGGAAAGGATTTTCTTTTTGGTGCCTCCAAATACCGAGTTTGAGTCAACTATGTTGTCTGAAGAATCCTGCCCTGTCCTCCATCCGTCCCAGTCACGTTTCATTTTGCGCGGCTTGAAGATCATCCATAGGCCAAACAAGATGATGGCGACCGGCCAGATGTAATGCCATATAATTATTTCCGGATAAAAATCCCTTAGCAAAAGGGCGCTGCCCAAAAGAATAAGTACGATCCATCCACCGGGTTGAAACGACCTGCGTGCTCCCAGAAAAACTCCTAAGGCAATGAGGAACATTTCCCAGGTAATGGCCCATTCGGGGATGTTGATACCCAACTGGCGGCTGAGCAAAATACCGCCCACCAGCACTAATATTAAACCTGCAAAAGAGCGACCCGATCTTGTTGACCTGAACCGCTCCCGCCCTAAATTTCTGTTATCTGTTTCCATTTTGTTGAATTAATATTCAAATCAACGAAGGAAAATACACTTCGGCTATGGTTGATAGGCCATTGAGGGCAAAATGTAGGTGAGTGAGGGGAAGGCGTAGGTGAAAATGGAACTGCATTAGAGCGATAACGCAAACAGTAGATTAATCAAGGCGTGAAGACAGGTTTTTTCAAATAGCAAATAGTTCTGCTGGAAGCTTACCAATTTGGTAAAAACTATTCTGCAGAACCATTCCGGTCATGGATCTTGATTTTAGTAAGGTCAATATCCACATCATCTTGCTCGCCATAAAAGCCTGGATCAATCTCATCGATCAGTAGTTTTTCTTCTTGCAGCTTTTTGGGCTTATCGAAGGTCATGATCAGCGCGGGAAGCAAGATCAGGTTGGTAAACATGGAAATGATTAGTGTGGTCGAGGTGAGCTCTCCCAGGGCTATCGTGCCACCAAAATCAGAAAAGGTGAAAATGATGAAGCCTGCAAACAGCACAATGGAAGTGTAAATGATGCTCTTGCCTGTTTCCAAAATACTTTCACTTACGGAGAGCGGCACAAAAAATTTATTGGCCAATTGCTCTTGCCGGTACTTGGCGAGGAAACGGATGGAGTTGTCCACCGATATCCCAAATGTGATGCTGAAGATCAGTGCTGTGCTTGTTTTGAGATGAATGCCAAAATAGCCCATCAGCCCCGCTGTAATCATCAACGCCAAAAGATTGGGCACCAATGAAATGATAATCATCCGCACGTTGGCAAACAAAAAGGCCATCGAAAGCGTGATGAGAATGAAGGCGAGCAGCAAGCTCTCCTGCAAGTTGCCGATCAAAAATTTGTTCCCTTTGATAAAGAGTTTGGTGGTGCCCGTTACCTTGGTGGTAATGGGCGTTCCCGCAAAAATTTTGTTCATCCGTGGTTCGATCACCTGGTTCACCAGCGAATCCATTTTTACCGAACCGATGTCGGCAATTTGCATGGACACCCGCATGCGTGTGTAGGTAGAGTCAACAAAAGACTTGAGCAAGCCGCTGGTTTCGCCCTGGCTTTTCATGTAGCGCAAAATATAAATGGCCTCCAACTTGGTGGTTGGTAATTCATATTTGGCCGGGTCATTTCCATAAAATGCCTGCTTCGAGGCTTTCACAAGGCTGACCACAGAAATCGGTTTGGATACTTGTGGTAGCGAATCAACGAAGGTTTCAAATTCGTCCACTTTTTTGAGGTTGGCAACATTTTGGACCCCTCTTCGCTTGCCCATATCCACCTCGATTTCCAACGGCATGATGCCACCGAAGTTAGTCTCAATGAAATGCAAATCTTTGCGGATGTCACTTTTCTCCGGTACGTCATCCACCATGTACGACACCGATTTCAGTTTCATCATCCCCAGAACTGAAAAAATGGCAAGCCCAAAAGAAACGAGGTAAATGATGGAGCGGTGCCGGTGAACGGTAATATCAACCAAGTATAAAAACTTGCCGAGGATTTTAAAGTCGAGATGGCGGAGGTGCTTCGGCTTTGGTTCAGGCAGCCAGGAGAAAACAGCCGGGATCATGATTAAGCTGACCACAAACAACGCCATGATGTTGATGCCTGCCACAATACCAAATTCGCGCAGCAATAAAATATCGGTAGAAAGCAGTGTCAAAAATCCAATGGCAACGGTGAGGTTGGTGAGGAACATGGCAAGTCCCATTTTTTTTACTACGCTGGCGATCGCTTCGGGTTTGTTCTTCCGTTTGAAATATTCGAGGTGGTACTTATTCAATAGGTAAATGGCATTAGTGATACCAATCGTGACAATCACCGGGGGAATGATTCCGCTGAGCAACGTGATTTTAAAACCAAACAAGGCAAGTGTGCCCATCACCCACACTACCACAATACCGATAATGATCATCGAAAATAAAACGGCCCTTACTGAACGGAAAAAGAAAAACATAATAAGACCGGTGACGAGCGCAGAGAGTACGAGAAAAAATTGCATCTCCTGACGCACCGTGGTGGCCATGCGTGTGCGGATAAATGGAAGCCCGCCATAGTGCAGTTGAATGCCCGTTGATTTTGAAAAAGCACTGCCCGCCTTTACTAATTCATTGGTCAAACCAACACGTTTGATCGAATTCATCACTTCCTTTTGCACGGAGATCACCATGAGGGTGGCGCCATTACTTTCGTTCAACAAAATGCCCATATAAGGCCGCTGGGTGCGCAATACGAGCAACAAACTATCCAGCTGGTGTTGGTCTTTTATTTCTTTTGGAAAAATGGCATCGAAGCGAAAGCGTTTGTGTACGGTATCCTTGCGGATGATTTTCAACTCGGTAAGACTAAGTAAGTTATTCACCCCGGCAATGCTTTTGATCTTTTTGTTCAGTTCGCGGAAGCGATTAAAATTTTGCAGCGAGTAAATGGCACTGTCCTTTATCCCAACCCCGATAATATTTGCATCTTCGCCAAACTGCTTTTTGAATTTTTGCAGGAAAATCATTTCGGGATCATCGGGCGGCACGGTGCCTGCGAGGTCATAACTCATTTCCACTTTGGTGGCAAAGTAGCCCATCACCACGGTGATGAAAAGGATGAGCACAATCAAGGGCAAACGAAACCGAATGATGAAGGAAGCGATTTTATCCCACATGATAGCTTAGATTATTAAAGAAGCGGGTAAAGCTAAGGAATTTTGGGTTTTGAAAATAAGGAAAAATCAAGTAACCAAACTTGTTTTGTTCAGCGAATTTTTGACTACCCACCAAGCACACACCACCGAGGAGAACAAGAAATAAACCACCAAAAAATAAGGTGCTCCAGGAAGGATTGCACTTACCCCAAACCAATCCTTTTGGAAATACATGAGGCCAAGTGCCAACCCATTTTTTAAAAACTCCCAAATAAAAGCGTATTTGCTTTTATCGAGAAGTTCGGTGTAGGCATAGATGGAAAGAAAAATGACAGCACCGTATCCAAACATGCCAGGCATTCCAATCCGGGCAATGTTGCCAAACAAGTGGCTTGAAAGCAATAGAACCACAATCAGTTGAATCCAAGTCCATGTGATCAATCCATTTGAAACATTGGGGTCGTATTTTTCAAACGCGTAAGGGTCTTTGATTTTATAGACCGGAAATTTTTCGGCCACATCAGCCGGCCGCCAGCCCAAGGGCATAAACCAAATCCGAAATTTGTCTTTCCAATTTTTAGCGCGCCATGCATCTTTGATCAAGAGCCACAAATGCATAAAATTTATTTTGATCGGGTTCCATGTTTGCACCGGGCGGGTTACTCCGTAAACCGCAGGCACATGGGGCAGCTCTTCTTGATAGGTTCCAAATAGTTTATCCCAAAAAATAAATAACTGTGAATAGTTTTTGTCCAAGTATTCCGGATTGATGGCGTGATGAACGCGATGGTGAGAGGGTGTTACAATAATTTTTTCAAGAAAACCCATGCGCCCAATGTGCTGGGTGTGGTACCAGAACTGGGCAAACAAATGCAAGGGAGCCACAATGGCAATGACTTGACCCGGAACACCGAGCAAAGCAGCAGGCAACAGAAATAAGGCGAAAATCTTAAAGACCACCGATATACTTTGGCGCAAGGCACACGCCAGGTTAAATTCTTCGCTACTGTGATGAATCAGGTGGTTGTTCCAAAACAAATTGTATTCGTGCGAGATGCGGTGCACCCAATAGCCGGCAAAATCGATAGCGATAAACGCGATCAAGTAAACCAACCAGGTAGCTTGAACATGAACTACTGCGATTTTTTCCACCAACCATTCGTAAGAAATAATGGCCACGCTCAACCCCAACACATCTTTCGTTGCGTTGGTGGTTCCGGAACTCAAACTGGAGATCATATCATTACTGCGGACCGTGTCCTTACCTTTGTGCCAACCGTACCATTTCTCAAATAAAATGAAAAGCAAAAATGCAGGCATGGCGATGAGCAATATTTTTCCGTAGGTTTCCATGAGAATAAAATTCCATCAAAAATAACAAATCCTGTACGCATTAATTATGGATTATTGAAGTAATTTGTAGCCTAATCAATCACGCTCAATCAAGGAGATATGAAATTATTCAATTCTATTTTCGCTGTTATCTTTCTTGGCTTTGCCGCCCTGCAATACAATGACCCTGATCCGTTGGTGTGGATTTCGATTTATATGGCGATGGTTGTTTTTTGCATCCGGGCAACCCGGCAGCATTTCAGCAAAATTTTTACGATCATTCTAATTATCGTTTACGTTGGCTATTCAGCGATTCTTTCGCCCGCGTTGATTACCTGGTTGCAATCTCCAGACAGAGGTCTATTGTTTGACGACCTCGCCAAAATGCAATTTATTTATATCGAGGAGACGCGCGAATTTTTGGGACTGATGATTTGTCTCGCTGTGATTGGATTAAATTACCTTTTGAAAAAGGAGAAGCAAGACAAAAAATGGATAACGTAGGGAATTTTGAAAACTCATCTTTAGATTGAAAACCCCTTCAGTTTCTTGAACAGCGAAAGCGCATGCCGATCGGTAAGCCCGGAAACAAAATCGACAATCAGCCGAAGCATGGCATACGTGTTTTCAGGTTGCTTCAATAATGCCCACTGGATTTCTTCCGGGAGCATCAACTGTAGGTTTTTATATTTGCGAGAGGCGTGCTGCTGAAATGATTGGCCGGTGATTACAAACTCTTCGAGCAAACCGGGCAATACGGCATGGCCACTGGCCTCAATTTCAACCACGGTACGTGCGCGATAAATTTTTTGTTTTGATATTTTTGAAATTTCCACCAAAGCATCTTTTGATGGAATGGAGTCGGTTAGCGCCAGGTCAAATTCTCCCTCCAAAATGGCAGCCTCCTGATCAAGAAATAAAGACGTGCATTCCTCCACCAGCTTGTTGATCGTCATTGCCCTCAACACACCTAACTTTTCATTTAAGCCAACAAGCCGATCAACTTTATCCTTCTTAAAATTATCTTTTAAAATAGCAGCTATCAATTCAACGGTATCGTCAAGGCTCACCAATCTAAGGCGGCAACCATCTTCCAAATCGATGATGCTGTAACAAATGTCGTCAGCCGCTTCGACCAAAAACGCCAGTGGGTGGCGGCTCCATGAATTTTCCCCACGTTTCAACAAACCTAAATGTTCCGCCACACCGGAGAAGACTTCTTTCTCCGTTTCAAAAAAACCAAATTTCTTCTGGCTCTTTTTTGATTCATTACGCTCGGAAAAAAATGCAGGACACGGATATTTCGTAAACGCGCCCAATGTAGCGACCGTTAACTTCAATCCATATTGATTTTGATTTAAGAGCCGAAAGCCTTGTGCGTTGCCTTCGAAGTTGGTAAGGTCGGCCCACTCACCTTCAGAAACAAAAGGTTTTAACGATTGCCCTTTTGGATGTTGAAGAAAAAAATCAGAGATCGCATCTTCGCCCGCATGACCAAATGGAGGATTGCCGAGATCATGTGTGAGCGAGGCAGCCGCTACAATCGCACCAAAATCAAACAAAGAAAATTTTTCGTTCAACTCAGGATAGCGTTTCAAAATCTGCTCACCTACTTTTTTTCCAAGCGATCTACCAACACTTGATACTTCAAGGCTATGCGTTAATCGTGTATGAACAAAATCTTCTACCGGCAATGGATGAACTTGCGTTTTATCCTGCAGCCTGCGAAAAGGATGCGAAAAAATAATACGATCATAATCTTGCTCAAACGCACTGCGCGATTGATCAAGCGCATCTTGTTTTTGTCCGAGGCGATGAGAGGAAAGGAGTTGAGGCCAGTTCATTTCTATTTCCGATAGTTCAATACAATAAATCCTTTAGGAGTATCTGAAGAATTGATGAGACCTTTAATCTGATCAATATGTTTTAGGTGTTCAGCAATTTCGTTTTTACCTTGAAGAATAATTACCGTTACACTAGATGCAACAACCTTCTTTTCATTTTGCTGATAAGGCATGTTAACATCTGCCGAAATAAGAAAAGCAAAGTTCTCGGCTGATAGTTTCTTTAGTAGCTCACCATTTTTTAAGCTGCTCCAGCCCATTTCAAAAACAGTAAATGAATTCGGAATGTGATTTTTTAGACGGTGGTCTAAATTTTCGTCCAGCAAAATTTTCATTTGTTAAAGAGCTTTTGCCTTTGGTTTTTTCAAAACAGGCATAGCAAGCTGACTGAGGATGCCAATGATTTTATCTTTTGACACCGAGGGATAAGCAACCTCAAATTCTTCCATTTTATTTTTCCTAAGAAATCCCAAAAACAAAGACAAGGGAACACGAGTGCCGTAGATCAAAAAATCTCCCGACACACGTTCGGGATGAACCCAAATTAATTTCGTCTTAATAAGCGTTTCATAAGAACTCTTACTGATAGGTTTTTTTGAGGTAATTGGTTTTCTCGCCTTCATAGTTCAAAGATACAAAACCTTTATTCGCTCCGCGAACCGCTGCGTTTATTAATGGGAGCAGAATATAGTAAGGTTTGAATACATTACCTTACGTCATGACTAAAGACAAACCCACTACAATAACCGCAGAGGGCGCGTTCGCAGAGAGATCCTTTTTTTTACTTTGCGTGCCTTCGCGCACTCTGCAGTTTCAAAAGGCTTCAAATCTATCCTTACCATTTCACTAAACTATTAATAAATGCATTTTAAAACCGCATAGGACGCAGAGGAATTTAGATTTTCTTCAGCAACTCGTTTATAGAAACCAACTTCTGAATCTTCTCACTTACCGCAGCAATAGAAATTCGCTCCTGCTTCATTGTGTCGCGCTCGCGAATAGTTACTGTATCGTCTTGCAAGGTCTGGTGATCAATCGTAATACAATAAGGAGTGCCAATCGCGTCCATCCGTCTGTACCTTCTGCCGATCGTGTCTTTTTCTTCGAAGTAGCACCGGAAGTTTGATTTCAACTGATCGAAAACAGATTTTGCTTTTTCATCCAGGCCATCCTTCTTCACCAAGGGCAGCACCGCCATCTTGTACGGAGCCAACGGAGCAGGGATTGAAAGCACCACGCGCTCGCTGCCTTCTTCGCCATCGGCTGAAGCCAGCCTCTCTTCTTTGTATGAGTTCGACAAAATGGAAAGGAACAGGCGATCCAGCCCCACTGAAGTCTCTACAACATACGGCACATAACTTTGATTGCTTTCCGTATCAAAATACTGCAATTTCTTTCCCGAGAATTTCTCGTGGCTCTTCAAATCAAAATCCGTGCGACTGTGAATTCCCTCCAGCTCTTTAAAGCCCATCGGAAAATTAAATTGAATGTCGCATGCAGCATTGGCATAGTGCGCCAGGTTCAGGTGATCATGAAAACGATAATTATTTTCACCAAGTCCCAATGCCTGGTGCCAGGTCATTCTCTTTTCTTTCCAGAATTTATACGCTTCCATCTCCGTTCCCGGCTTCACAAAATATTGCATCTCCATCTGCTCGAACTCACGCATACGGAAAATAAATTGCCGCGCTACGATTTCATTTCTAAACGCCTTACCAATCTGCGCAATCCCGAAAGGGATTTTCATCCGTCCGGTTTTCTGCACATTCAAAAAATTCACAAAAATTCCCTGTGCCGTCTCCGGACGCAAATAAATTTTGTTGGCATCTTCGGCAATGGAGCCCATCTCCGTGCTGAACATCAAGTTGAACTGCCGCACGTCAGTCCAGTTTTTGGTGCCGCTGATCGGGTCGTTGATTTCCAAATCGATGATCAACTGCTTCATCGCCTCCATGTTGTTGCTGCTCATCGCATTCTTTAAGCGATCGTTGGCCTCGTCAATTTTCTTTTGGTATTCCACCACACGTGCGTTGGTTTGCAAAAACATCGCCTTGTCAAATGATTCGCCAAAACGTTTCGCAGCTTTCTCCACTTCTTTATCAATCTTGTCTTCTATTTTGGTGATGGCATCTTCCACCAGCACATCGGCACGGTAGCGCTTCTTCGAATCCTTGTTGTCGATCATCGGGTCATTGAAGGCGTCCACGTGGCCACTCGCCTTCCACACCGTGGGGTGCATGAAGATGGCCGCATCGATGCCCACAATGTTGTCGTGCAGCTGCGTCATAAACCTCCACCAATATTCCTTGATGTTATTTTTCAGTTCCACCCCATTCTGCCCGTAATCATATACTGCGCTGAGGCCGTCATAAATTTCACTCGAAGGAAAAACAAACCCATACTCCTTGGCATGGGAAATCACTTTTTTCAAAAGGTTGTCTTGCTCGTTCGCCATAAGGGTGCAAAAATATAAAAAGTCCTGATAGCTATCGGGAAGAAGTTAAAAGTTAAAAGTTGAAAGTAATAAGTTGAAAATTTGTTGGGCGGCCTGGCCAAGCGAAACGCAAGGCCACCGGGCTGTCGGCAGTCGCCAACCTCACACACATTCCACTTCGGGCTCCAACAATGCCTCCATCCCTGGCCGATGCTTCTTCACCGTCAAGTGATACTTAATTTTTGGTTAGTTTTTGAATTTTAAATTCAGAGTAATGCCATAGCCAGTGCAAACGCTCTAACTTGAGCCCAACTATCTAATATATCTCATCCTTTGTTTGAATATCTAATCCCCAGCCCCTTATTATATTTCTCTAAATCATCAAAAATTTTTTCAATCATCTTGTCCTGATCTCCATATTCATCAAAGTCTGGACTTGCACTTATTACTTGAACTTATACATGGCGACTTAAATAATGCAGCATAATTTTTGCAATGTTTCGTTTGGTTTCCCCCACTCTTTCATTTGTTTGTTTACGACCAACTCTACTTCC
>JAYVMP010000069.1:0-30553 GCA_043758895.1 Bacteroidota bacterium | reverse complement strand
ACGCAATGGTTTTGGTTGGATGCGGCTATCAGCCTATTGATTATGGTGGTGATTGTGATAAGCAGTTGGCGGTTATTAAAAGATTCGCTGCGGCTTTCGTTGGATGGGGTGCCTGCCGGAATAAACCTGGAAAGAATTCAGCAGTACTTATTGGATTGTAAAGGGGTGGCAGGGTTACACGATTTGCACATTTGGGCGATGAGCACCAACGCCACAGCCTTGACGGTGCATTTGGTTATTTCTCACGAGATGGACTCATCCTTGTTGGCTACGATCCATGCCGATCTTCATTCGCAATTTCAGATTGACCATACGACCATTCAGGTAGAAAAATCTACCGAAGAGGAATGTGAGCAACGGTGTGGAGTGGAGGAACTAACTCCGACCACCCAGTTGTAAAAAAGTTAGGCCACACGTTAACACAGGAATCACAACGTTCACCACAATAATGCAACGTTTTTGAAGACTTTGTATTTTCTTCGTGCATTTGTGAACATTGTATTTCATCCACGGTGCCTCAAAAGGGAGAATACTTCGGCAACGTGAACTCTTCTTCTTTAATGGAGCTAAACAAAAACCCGCAGATCACTTTGGGGTAAAAGTAGGTTGACTTTTGTGGCATAGTGAAACCACTGAGGCAAACGCGTTTTACGTCTTCGATAGAAACTTCTTGTGTGACGATCGCCATCTGCACTTCATCCTTTAGGACTTTGGCCAAACAATCACTGAAGTTGCGATCAAATGAAATATTTTCGGAAGTGCGTTGTTCTTTTCCCGGAATGCCCAAAATCTTCTCAATGATAAAATAATGAAGAACCGTAAGGTCAAGTGCTTTGATCCCTTCGGGAAAATGCCACGGCATGGTTTCAAATACTTCAGGCTTCAACCTTATCTTGAATGCCCTATCTTTAAGGACAAGCCCAAATGCCCACTTTTTGCCGACAATAATTTCGTTAAGTGAGCTCGCGTCTTCTACCTCACGAACAATAAAGTCTTCGCTGAGTTGGTCAATAATTTTGGTTTGATCAAAATGGATGAGGTTGGCGATCAACCGGTGAGTTGGCAATATTTTTAAGTCCCCCACTTCGGTGTTGGTCAAATACATCAAGTGAAAATTGTAACCTTCCTTTCCGGTATGGTAGGGATTGGCTTTCGTCCTTCTTTGCATGTTCACCAATGAACTTTCATAACGGTGGTGCCCATCGGCAAGGATGATTGTTTTGCTTTGGATGTTGTTGATAAATTTTTGAATGATCAACGCATCATGGATCACGGCCAACACATCGCGTACTCCTTGATAATCTTCCGTTTCGTAAATTGGATTGGTGATGGCTTCGTCCATGTATTTTTCCAACTCAAAATTTTCATCGGTGTAAAGTCCATGAGTAGGGCTTACATGCAATTCTGTCTTCTCCAACAATTCGATGCGGTCGTTCACCGATTGTGGGATGGTATTTTCATGCCTGAGAATAACGCCCTCTTCGAAGGGATAAGTTCGGATGTGGCACACAAACCCTTTCCGGCAGTATTCTTTTGCGTCACCCGCTAATTTAAAATATTGATAGTAAACATAAATGCCGGGAAATTTATCCTGAATGATCACACCATCTCTTTTCCAATTGGCCAAGAGTTTTTTCGCTCGGTTTGCTGCATCGGGTTGCTCGGGCACGGAAAGATGGATCGAGTTGAGCGCATTTTGATAAAGTGCTGCACGTTGCTTATCCGACACAACATCAAACAACGGAGCAGTTACCAAATCAATATCCTTCACGATTTCCTCGTTGTATCGCCAAGCGCGGATGGATTTGATTTCGGCCATCTTAAAAGTTACAGGTTAGCGGTTTCAAGTTAGGTTAGTCTGTTTTTTCTCCAGTTGCGCTCACTTGTTGGCGATGCCAAAGCAGCTTGCGAACTTGTTGCTACGGTTGAAATCAATTGTGCGGCAAGCGCGCCAGCCATTTTTTCTTCTTCAGCTGTGAATTGGCCTTTTAAATATTCGGGTTTGAAATGTTCTTCAACGAATTTGGTGGAAAAATTCCCTGAACGAAACGCCTGATGGTGCATTACAAAATCGCAAAAACCCAACGTGGTTTCCACTCCGGTGATTTCGTATTCACCGATCGCCCGGATTGTTTTTTCGATCGCCCGCTCACGCGTTTCATCATGGCAAATCATTTTGGCGATCATCGGATCGTAATAGAAGGGGATGGCCATGCCTTGCTCAAACCCATCGTCCACGCGGATGCCGTGGCCTTGCGGTCTTTTATAAGTCTTTAGGGTTCCGATGTTGGGAAGGAAATTATTGGCCGGGTCTTCGGCATACACGCGAACTTCAATGGCGTGCCCGTTGAT
Source organism: Bacteroidota bacterium (assembly GCA_043758895.1). Taxonomy (GTDB): domain Bacteria; phylum Bacteroidota; class Bacteroidia; order Cytophagales; family Cyclobacteriaceae; genus ELB16-189. Next base: position 28,201 of record JAYVMP010000069.1, on the reverse strand, counting down.
TTTTAAATCTTCCTGTTTAAAGGGAAGTTTTTCACCTTCGGCAATTCGGATCTGGAGTTTTACTAAGTCAAGCCCGGTGATCTGTTCCGTTACCGGATGCTCTACCTGCAGGCGCGTGTTCATCTCAAGAAAATAGAAATTCAATTTCTCATCGAGGATGAATTCGATAGTGCCGGCATTGCAGTAGTTGGCCGCCTTCGCAGCATTCACGGCAGCTTCGCCCATTTTTTTTCTGAGCTCAGGAGTGAGAATGGAAGAGGGGGCTTCCTCCACTACTTTTTGGTGCCTACGCTGAATGGAGCACTCGCGCTCAAAAAGGTGGACAACGTTTCCATGCTGGTCACCAAAAATCTGAAACTCGATGTGCCGGGGTTGTGACACATATTTTTCGATGAACACCGCGCCATCGCCAAAAGCAGAGATCGCCTCACTTACTGCCCGCTCCATTTGCTCTTCAAACTCGCTTTCTTTTTCTACAATGCGCATCCCTTTGCCTCCACCGCCAGCGCTGGCTTTGATGAGAATGGGATAGCCGATTTGTGTTGCTATTTTTTTTGCATCGCTCACATCCGAAATTGGTTCGGCAGTTCCGGGCACCAGTGGCACATTGAATTTCGCAACGGCCGCTTTCGCTCCCAGCTTGCTTCCCATAACCTCCATCGACTCTGCGGATGGCCCGATAAAAATCAAACCCGCTTCTTTTACTTTTCTGGCAAAATCTTGATTCTCCGATAGGAAGCCATAGCCCGGATGGATGGCATCCGCGCCAGTTTGTTTGGCTGCATCAATAATTTTTTTCATCACCAAATAGGATTGTGAGGAAGGCGGTGGCCCAATGCACACGGCCTCATCGGCGAAGCGCACATGCAAGGCTATGCGGTCAACTTCGCTAAAGACAGCCACGGTCTTTATCCCCATCTCTTTGGCACTGCGCATAACACGAAGCGCAATTTCGCCACGGTTTGCAACTAAAAGCTTTTTGATCTTCGTCATTATCAATTTCAGTTATGCAATGCTAAGAAATAATTTGTTATTAGATCCAACTGATCCCTCATGCCCTCGCAAAAATTGATCCTTTGAATTAATGTCGTTTCTAAGTTAAGGATTTTTGCCACAAAGCCCCTAAGGCCTGAATGAGAATTTTGCATTTCTTTGTGCCCCGGTGCCCTTGTGGCAAAGCCTTTCTTTTTTGACTTAAGACAGTGAAAAGCCGAACACTTTTCTGCCAAGATAATCGTAACCTTTGATTCAAAAAGTGCTAATTTTAAAAATGGATTACATGTTTATGTACAAGAGAATTTAACCGAAGACAAATCGTAAAGGTGCTACCAATTAACTCAATAATTATGGACACTAATTCAAAAAGCCCACGAAGGGAATTTTTGGGGAAACTCGCGGCAGGGGCGGGTACAACCCTTGCTTTGCCGGCACTGCTCACTTCGCTAAATGTGCAAGCCGCAATTGAACCCACTGTATCACCGGCCGAAGCGGACGAATGGTTTAAAAAAGTGAAGGGAAAACATCGTATAGTTTATGATGCGACAGAACCGCACAATGGTTTCCCCGTTATCTGGTCGTGGGTATTTTATAAAAGCAATAACGAGACAGGCTCCCCAGATAGTGAACTAACGGCTGTGGTGGTGCTGCGTCATCATGGGATATGCCTCGCGTTTGAAGACAGGATATGGGAGAAGTACAAGTTTGGCGAAACGTTTAAGGTTATGGATACGTCAACTACTGCCCCGGCAATCAAAAATCCATACCATATCCCTACTGATTCAAAGATGGTTGCTATGGGAATGGATGGTATTAAAAACCTTACCTCGCGCGGAGTTATGTTTTGTGTTTGCGAAACGGCCATCACGGTAAACAGCGGCATGGCCGCCAAGGCGATGAACTCGGCTCCCGAAGAAGTGAAGAAAGATTGGCTAAACGGACTGCTGCCGGGTGTTCAGGTCGTTCCCTCAGGTGTTTGGGCTATTGGTCGCGCACAAGAAAACAAATGTGCCTATTGTTATGCCGGTGGATAATTTAATTTGTTGCTACTGATGAAGTGAACAGGGTAAATTTGTTGATGGCTCAGTGGAAATACTTCCGGTTTGTCATTTTGTGTTTGGTGGTGCTTCATGCCAACGCGCAGCCAAAGGCAGACTCCATTGTTTATTCCTTGTCGGGAAAATTTCAATACAGTTCTATTTGGACAGAAAAAGGATCGCTGCAACAGTTTACAAAAGATCATCCCTGGTCTGCTCAACTGGATTTGGGGATAACAAAAATCACGAAACGTGCATGGAACTACTGCCATTGCTATTCGCAAAATGGGCTCTCTTTCAGCTACATCAACCTAGCGAACCCTTCTAAACTGGGAACTGCCATCACTGTTTCAAGTTTTGCCGAACCATATTTATTTTTTTCAGATCGCTTCCGTATTTCACTGCGTGGAAGTGCCGGCTTTGCCTTTCTCAATAAAATCTATGACAGCCTCAACAATAGAGAAAACATCTTCTTTAGCACGAAAATGAGTTTTCTGTTGAGTCTGGGAGTTAATTTCAATTGGCGAATGAGTAACCATTGGAGTGTCAATGCCTTCGGGCAATTTAACCATATTTCAAATGGAGGAAGGCGCGATCCCAATGAAGGAATGAATTTTCCGGGGCTCAATATTGGATTGGCTTATGATTTTAACCCGCTGCAATTGACCAAGAGAAACAGAGAACGATTTACCGATCGGCCTTGGGGCCTAATGGCACACGTTTTCGGAAACCAACGAACCGCCTGGCCCGTTGCAACTTGGCCTGAAGAAAAGCGGATCGTGGTTGGGTTGAATGCCGCGGTGATCAAACGGTTGAGCAACTTGAGTGGGGTAGGGCCGGGTGTTGAATTATATTATGATGGGATCAATTCAGTCATCCAGCAGCGGTCGGGGCAATCTCTGCAAACCACTGTGGGTGCAGTGAACATCCAGCATTATTTATTTTTCGGAAAACTTTTGCTTGGCCAGCAATTAGCTTGGTATGTTACACCGGATACGGGCTTTCAAAAAAAACTGTTTCAGCGTTACACGATTGAATATGAAGTGAAGCGAAACTGGTATGCCGGATTTTCATTGAAGGCGCATGGTGATCATTCAGATTATTTTGCTTTTTCTACAGGGTATTATTTTGTAATTTAATTTAGTGGCTCCCGATGGCCTGCTAACTTCTTTGAACCGATTATTTCTTCATATCTATCCAATGTCGTTTCCTTAAGCTCCTCTGACATCCTCTCTTTTGGAGAGGAACGAGGCGAGGTGATCAAAAATGGCTTAAGGAAACGACATTGCATATCTATCCGCTATCTTTACGCCATGGTGGTTAACTCTGTAAAATAGTTTTATGAAAGTTCGATTGCTCACTGTCATTGCTCTTTTGACAACATTAAAATCTATTGGCCAGATTGACGAAGACAAAATAAAGCAGCACATCAAAATTTTGTCGGACGATTCTTTAATGGGTCGAGGCACAGGAAGTGAAGGCGAGCAGATGGCCGCAACCTATATCGAAAGCCAGTTCAAAAAAATAAACCTGAAGCCGAAGGGTGATGCCAACGACTATCGTCAATCTTTCCTGTTCAAAGGAGGTGTGCATGGCACTGGCCCAGCGGGAAAGGCAAATAACCTGATTGGCTTTCTTGATAACAATGCGGATCAAACCATTATCATTGGCGCGCATTTCGATCACCTCGGCTTGGGTGAAAACGGAAGCTCGATGGACGCCAACCCGAAAGGAAAAATTCATAATGGAGCAGACGATAATGCCTCAGGTGTTGCGGGCTTAATTGAACTTGCCCGACACTTCGCAAATAAAGCAAAAGAAAAATATAATTTCTTGTTTATTGCCTTCAGTGGGGAAGAACTCGGCCTGTATGGTTCTAAATATTTTACCGAACACCCTACGCTTGATTTATTAAAAGTCAATTGCATGATCAACCTCGATATGATCGGAAGGCTTGACCCGGTTACGAACGCATTGGCGGTAAGCGGAACGGGAACCAGTGCAGTATGGGAAAATGAGATCAAAAAACTTTCGAGTGACGAGCTAAAAATAAAAACTGATTCGGCAGGGATGGGGCCTTCTGACCACACCTCGTTTTATTTAAAAAATATTCCTGTGCTTCATTTTTTTACAGGCTCGCACAGCGATTACCACAAACCCTCAGACGATTGGCAGAAAATAAATTTTGCCGGAGAAAAAACGGTCTTAGAATTTATTGTAAGGTTAGTCGAAAATTTGGATGCTTTGCCCAAACTCACCTTTCTCCCGACAAAAAATAAATCAATGGGTTCTGCCCGGTCCTTTAAAGTAACGTTGGGCATCATGCCAAGCTACACCTCAAGTGAAGAAGGCTTGAAAGTGGATGGCGTAACAGACGGCAAGCCCGCTCAAAGGGCTGGGATTTTAACGGGTGATTTAATAATCAAGATCGGAGCGTATTCAATCAAAGACATCCAGGCCTACATGACTGCACTGGGCAAATTTGAAAAAGGACAGACCGTGCCTGTAAAAGTAAAACGAAATAAGGACGTGGTGTCTTTGAGGGTTACTTTTTGAAAAGATCCAAAGATAAATTGGCACACCTCTTGCCAGAACTCCGCAATGCTATGCCTGTTAAAATAAGCCCGTTCCTTTTTGTATTCTTTTTGTGGATCCCATTCTTTGGGCTTTCGCAGAAAAAGGTGAAACTGGATCATGCCGACAGTTTGAAGGGAAGTATCAAAGACGGAAAACGGTTTGATCGCCTTATTGGCCATGTTGTCTTTGTGCAGAATACAACCCATATTTTTTGCGACTCGGCTTACTTTTTCAGATCAGAAAATCGCCTTGAAGCCTTTGGCCACGTACACATCACCGATGACTCTGTTGACATTACCTCTTTGCGGCTCCAGTACGATGGAACAAAAAAAATTGCCTATCTGAGGCAAAATGTGATTTTTGAAAAACTAAAAATTGCCAAGCTCTATACAGAGTTTTTGGATTACTACCGCATGAAGAATGAAGCGCGGTATTTTAATGGAGGTAAACTGGTGGACACCACCAACACGCTTACCAGTAAAAAGGGATATTATGATGTCCGCTCCAATTTGGCTTCTTTCAAAACCAACGTAGTAGGGGTAAACCCGGACTACACGCTCACTTCAGACACGCTCCAGTATAATTCCAAAATGCGAAAGGTTTATTTCCGCGACTTCACCACCGTGAAAGATAGTGATGGAAAGATGGCCTATTATCAAAACGGGGTTTACGATACGCGGAAGAAATTTTCCAACTTGAATAATGGGGAAATGGAATCCCCTTCGTATAAAATCAAGGGGGATGCCTACTTCATTGATGATGTGCATAAACTTTACAAAGTGAAAGGCCATGTGGCGATGAAGTCCAAGAACGAGAACATGATCATTTTTGGGGACGATGCCTTTTACGATAAAAAGAAAGGCATTTCAAAAGTGTATGGCAATGCGTTTGCCGCCAAGGTAGGGGAGGATGCCGATACCCTTTTCCTTTCGGCCGACACGCTGGTGTCCATTGAGAATGTCAACCCAAAGAAAAAAAGACTACTGGCATACCACACCGTGAAGATTTATAAGAAAGACATGCAGGGGGTTGCCGATTCCCTTGCCTACGTGTCTTCCGACTCCACCTTGTTTTTTTATCATGATCCCATTTTATGGAATGATGAAAACCAAATGACAGCGGATTCGATTCACATGCTCTTAAAAAACAAGCAAATAAACCGCATCTATATGGTGGCCAATTCATTTGTTGTCTCCCAGGATTCGCTCAAAAACTATAACCAGATAAAAGGGCGCAGGATGACTACCTATTTTGAGAATAAAAAAATCCATCATGTTATTGTAGAAGGAAATGGGGAGAGTATTTACCACGCCCTGGAAGAAAAGAAATTAAAAAAAGACAGCCTGCTTATCAAAATCACAATCCTTGCAGGAATGAACAAAATTGTGTGCAGCAACATGCGCATCGACTTTAAAGCCGGAAAAGTGAGTAACATCAACTTTTATGTGAAGCCGGATGCGTCTTTTTTCCCGCCTCACGAAATAAAGGAAAATGACCGCAGGCTCAAGGGTTTTCGGTGGCGGGGTAAGGAGCGCCCTAAAAGAAAGGATGTGGTAAAAAGGGAGTCAGGGTTAATAGAAATTGGCCGAAACGTTAAGTTGTGATTAAAATTGTTTGAAACGAAAGTTTTTCACCTTAAAAGGATTGCACACCATACTATTTTGGTTATCTTTCATTAATAAAAATTGTGCCCATGAAGAAATGGCTTCTCTTTTTAGGAAGTTTTATTTTAACCTGGGCCACGCTGGCGCAAAATTTTGAGCTAATTGATCATAAAGATAGTTTTCAGGCCAGCTTTAACCAGTTAGTGAAAATCCCTCTAAAAATCAGGAACAATACCGACCGATCTCAATTTTATGTAGTCCGAAAGGTGCACAGCGATTTAGGTGAATCCCAAAAAGGTTATTTTTGCCTTGAGAATAACTGTCTGGAGCCGGCCATCGTTGAGTTTTCAAAAAAGGTAGAGCCGGGCGAAGTGATTAATTTGAATTACACTATTGAAACAGGAAATCAGCAAACTCAAAATAGTATTAAATTTGAGGTGTTCCCAAAAGGCAGTTTGACAGAAGCAATAGGCCACAACGTATCGATTTTGGTCGAGGAAAAAATGCAACGGTCCGTTTTCCAGAACCGTGAAATCACCATCAACGATGTGTATCCCAACCCCGCCCAAGATGAGGCAATAATCGACTATAAGATCAACCACGATTTGGTGAAAGCGAAAATTGTGATGTACAACATTTTGGGCAAACCCGTTGGCGATTTCGAATTGCCTGCAGGCGACACAGAAATTAAAATACAAACCGATGAACTTCCATCGGGGATTTATTTCTATACCTTATATGTAAATAGTGGAGGTGTGCTCACCCGGAAGATTGTGGTTCGTAGGTAGAACCCAGGGCTGACGCATCTAAATTTTGATAAAAATGATGGTGCTGTTTAACTTTCGCTTCCAAAAGACACAATGGAAAACCCGCTACAATTTTTTTTTGCGGGGTTGGTACGGCCAAGCAAAAATGGCTAAGGGAATTTTTAAGGTTGCCCAATGGCACCTTACGCGTGACACAGGGTTAGCCTTGATCCGGATGGATTAGCAATTAGATGCGTCAGCCCTGTACTTTCCCCTTCTCATTTTTCTATACTTGCATTTCAAATTTGAATGCCGCAATCCGCGAGCGTTGAGGCCACAAATAGCGTGAGCGCAATTGAAAGTAGGTGGCCGTAGCTAAATTATTCCTTGCAAAATTTGTTCATTATCAATATTTTAGTGGCTGATTGTTAATTTTTTAAACTAACTATAAATTTCTCGGCCATGAGAGCGATTTGGAAAGGACACATCCAGTTTTCGTTGGTAACAATTCCCGTGCGCGTCTATAACGCCATAGACACGGGGCAATCCATCAGCTTTAATTTGCTCACGCGGGAAGGGCACAACCCAGTGAGCTACGAAAAGAAAGATAAAGTAACAGGCAAGCCATTGCGTGCAGAGGATATTGTGAAAGGGTATCAATACGAGCCGGGCCAATTTGTGATCATCGAACAGGAGGACTTGGATAAGGTAAAACTGAAAAGTGAAAAAGTCGTGGAGATACAGGGCTTTGTAAAAAGCGAGGAAGTGCACCACACCCTTTTTGAAACCCCTTATTTTATAGGTCCGGATGGCGACATCGCAGCCAAGACGTATGGGTTGCTCTGCCATGTACTAAAGGAAAGTGGTATGGTGGGCGTGGGCAAAGTGGTGCTGCGCGACCGCGAGACGCCCGTACTTTTGTCTCCGCACGATGGTGGTGTGCTGATGTATCGATTGCGCTACCCCAGCGAAGTACGCAGCATGCGCGAAGTGCCCCAGTTGCTGGAAGTCAAGGCCGATAAAGAACAGATGAAACTGGCCAAAACGTTAGTGGACTCCATGACGACTACCTTTAGTAAAATAGAAATGAAGGACCATTATTACGATGCGCTCAAAATGATTATTGATGCCAAGGTTGCCGGCAAAGAAATTGTAACGATGACCACCGAAGAACCCAAGGTGGTGGACATCATGACCGCCTTGAAAGCGAGCATTGAAGCCGCCAAGAAAAAGCCGATGGAAAAGGCCAAGGGCGCAGCCCAACAAGAAGAGAAGAAAGCGGCAAGGCGAAAGGCAAGCTGAGGCAGGCAATTTAAGCGGGTAAGCATAATGGTTTACTGCTTGCTTGTAGCCAAACCGTAATCCAAAAATAACTTCACAGCCTGTTTTTATTCTCCCAAATCATTGTGTGTAATACAGCTGAATCTCTATCTTGGCAAAATAACGTATGCGCTCACTTGTTCCTTTATCCATTTTCTTTTTGGCCTATGGCTGCTCATCTCCAAAAGAAAAAATACCTGACGTGCCCCTGATGCAAAGCAAGGCAAAAAAGACGATCATCTACCAAATGATGACGCGCCTGTTCGGCAATCAGAAGACAGTGAACAAACCTTACGGGACGCTCGAAGAAAATGGTGTGGGCAAATTCAATGATATCAGCGATACTGCACTGAAAGGCATTAAAGAATTAGGCGTGTCGCACATTTGGTACACCGGTGTTTTGGAACATGCGGTGCTTACGGATTACGCCAAATTTGGAATTCCGTTGGATGATGCCGATGTGGTAAAAGGCCGTGCCGGCTCGCCCTATGCCATCAAAGATTATTATGATATGAACCCCGACCTTGCCACCGATGTGAAAAACAGGATGCAGGAATTCGAACAGTTGATCGGGCGCACACACAAAAATAGCATGAAAGTAATTATCGACTTTGTGCCCAACCATGTAGCGCGGGCTTATCATAGCGATGTCAGGCCAGCGGGAGTGAAAGATTTGGGAGAAGAGGACGACAAGGCTGTTTCTTTTAAACCCAACAATAATTTTTATTATTTACCCGGTCAGGCTTTTCAGCCGCCTAAAAATTATGTTCCTCTTGGATGGCAAAATACTTTCCCAACGAAGGATGGAAAATTTTTAGAAGTTCCGGCTAAGGTATCAGGCAATGATCAGTTCACGGCAACACCATCGATTAGCGATTGGTTTGAAACTGTGAAATTGAATTATGGAATTGATATTCAGGGCGGACGCAAAACTTACTTTGACCCGGTCCCCAACACATGGATCAAAATGAAAGACATCCTTGTTTATTGGGCGAATAAAAAAGTGGATGGCTTTCGCTGCGATATGGCCGAGATGGTGCCAGTTGAATTTTGGAAATGGGCGATTCCTCAAGTGAAAGAAATAAATCCCAATATTATTTTTATTGCTGAGATTTATAACCCAACTCAATACCGCAACTTTATTGAGAATGGAAAGTTTGATTACCTGTACGACAAAGTCCAATTGTATGATCAACTTCGGTTACTTGTCAACCAAAAGAGTCAGGCAATGGAAATCCCTAAAATTCAGGAAAGGCTGAAGGGCATCAATTCAAACATGATCCACTTTTTTGAGAATCATGATGAACAGCGGATCGCTTCTCCTTTTTTTGCAGGTGATCCGTGGAAAGCCGTTCCTGCTATGGTGGTTAGTGCCACCCTCGACCAAAGCCCGATGATGATTTACTTTGGGCAAGAAGTAGGAGAGCCAGGCGCAGGTGCTGAAGGATTTTCTGGTGAGGATGGAAGAACAACCCTGTTTGATTATTGGGGAGTACCAAATCATCAAAAGTGGATGAATGGAGGAAAATTTGATGGCGGTGGTTTGAGTGATGAACAAAAACAGTTGCGTCAATTTTATTCGGACATCTTAAATTTTGCAGCCAATAATCCTGCGATTGCCTCCGGGGATTATTTGGATGTTACGAAGTTCAATGCAGATAAGGGAAATTGGCCACCGTTGGTTCACGCTTTCGCGCGAGTGAGCGGGGAAGAGAATTTGTTAATTGTGAGCAACTTCAATTCCAAGTTAGAAAAGATAAAACTTCAATTGCCAGAAGAGACAATCAAAGCCATGCGTTTGGAGAACGAGACAAAATACATTGGCCGTGATTTGTTGCGTAGTGGGATGGACATCGGCTTTGACGATTTTTCTACAGCGATTGAATTGCAACCTTACAGTTCGTTTATATTTAAGATTAAATCATAAACAACTAAAAAACCTTTGAGTTTTAATGACAGGCCTTACACAAAATTATGAAAATCATTGCGAGCACCTGTGATGGATTTGTTTGGGCAAAGCAATCCCTGTTTAGCGGATCGCTTCGCTGGAACTCGCGATGACATCAAATTATTAGTTTAGCGTAAACATCAGTTATAAATATAAACGGATGACCATCGGAAAGAAAAGAGTAATCATTGAAAACGTTCAGCCCGCAGTGGACGGAGGAAAGTACCCTTCGAAACGCACGGTGGGCGAAAGGGTAGATGTAACGGCTTCTATTTTTGGAGATGGACATGATCACATCCGCGCCACACTATTTTATAAGAACGGAAAAAATGGAGCGTGGACTGAAGTGCCCATGAGCCCAACCTTCAATGACGAATGGATGGCTTCGTTTTATGTTACCGAAAAGGGAAGTTACTTCTTCACTCTCCATGCCTGGATCGACCATTTTGATACGTGGTTGGATGGCTTTATAAAGAAAGCCAATGCCAAGGTGGATGTGAAAGTAGAATTGATGGAAGGAGCGGAGATATTGCGCACATTATCGGGTGGAAAAAAGCTTTCGCTGATTTCGGTGGCCATGAACTTGGAAGACAAAGCAAAATATGCTGAAGCAGTTGAATTGGTTTTGAGCGAGACTTTCTCAAAAGTGGTTCACGATAATCCGCTCAAAGAAATTTTTACGGCCATTGATGAAGAGTACGAAATTTTAGTAGAGCATTTCAAGGCCAACTTTAGTTCGTGGTATGAGTTTTTTCCACGTTCGGCTTCGCTGGAGGCGGGGAAGCACGGCACATTTCAAGATTGTGCCAAACTGTTGCCACGTATTGCTTTGATGGGTTTTGATGTGCTCTATTTTCCGCCCATCCACCCGATCGGAAAAGTTAACCGCAAAGGCAAGAACAACAGTGTGCGTGCTGCCAAAGGCGAACCCGGCTCACCGTGGGCGATCGGCAGTGACGAGGGAGGGCACAAATCGATTTTACCTGCTCTTGGCACGTTGGAAGATTTTAAAAAACTAATCAGTGAGGCAAAAAAGTTAGGCATCGACATCGCGATGGACATTGCTTTTCAATGTGCGCCCGATCATCCTTATGTGAAAGCATACCCACAGTGGTTCAAGCTTCGACCTGATGGATCGATTCAATATGCGGAGAACCCGCCAAAGAAATACCAAGACATTTATCCCTTCAATTTTGAATCGGACGATTGGAAAAATTTATGGGAAGAGCTTCGCGCTATTTTCTTGTATTGGATGGAGCAAGGCGTGAAAATTTTTCGAGTGGATAATCCACACACCAAGCCCATTCCCTTTTGGCAATGGGTAATAGCCGAAGTGCGCCAAAAAGATCCGGACGTGATCTTCTTGTCGGAAGCTTTTACGCGGCCGAAAATCATGGCATCCCTCGCCAAGGTTGGGTTCACACAATCCTATACATACTTCACTTGGCGCGTAGCAAAGCAAGAGCTGATTGCCTATATGGAAGAATTGGTTTTAGGACCATCGCGAAATTTATTCCGACCTAACTTCTGGCCCAACACGCCCGATATTTTGCCTTTTCATTTGCAGCACCAAGGGGAGAACAGCTTCATTATGCGCTACGCGCTAGCGGCAACGCTTTCTTCTAACTATGGCGTCTATGGGCCGGCCTACGAGTTTTATGAGAACACCCCGATCGAGGCGCGGGAAGAATATTTTAATTCCGAAAAATACGAAGTCCGCCACTACGATTGGAAAAGAACCAACCGCATGACGGATATCATGACCCTGCTCAACTCATCACGCAAAGAAAACGCAGCGTTGCAGTCAACTTGGAACATTCAATTTTGCGCCATCGAAAATCCCAACTTGATTGCGTACCTTAAAGCCACTGATGATCGGTCAAATATTATTTTGGTGGTTGTTAACCTTGATCCAAACACGCCCCAGTCCGGTTATGTGCAATTGCCGAAAGGGAAATTGGGGCTTGGCGATAAGATCAATGTTAAATTGCACGACTTGGTTACGGACGAGCATTACACATGGACGCAGGAATGGAATTTTGTAGACATCAATCCGCACAAAATGCCTTTTCATTTATTTAAATTAAGCATTCACGAATCAAATATGTAGATGACAACAGGAAAAACAGATCCATTATGGTATAAGGATGCGGTTATCTATGAGGTTAGCGTTCGTGCTTTTTGCGACAGCAACGGAGATGGCATTGGCGATTTTCAAGGGTTGATTTCTAAATTGGATTATTTGGAAGACCTGGGCATTAACACCATTTGGCTGTTGCCGTTTTTTCCATCTCCGCTGAAAGACGATGGCTTTGATGTGACCGAGCATTGCGATGTACATCCCGATTACGGCACGCTTTCGGACTGTAAACAATTTTTGAAAGAAGCACATCAACGTGGCATGCGGGTGATCTCTGAATTGATCCTTAACCATACTTCCGATCAGCACCCGTGGTTTCAAAAATCGAAAAAAGCCAGGGCTGGTTCTCGCTACAAAAATTATTATGTATGGAGCGACAACGCAGAAAAATACAAGGAAGCCCGCGTAATGTTTCCAAACATAGAACCTTCGAATTGGACTTGGGATACGGACGCGAAAGCCTATTATTGGCATCGCTTTTATCGGTATATGCCCGAATTGAATTTTGATAATTCGGAAGTGCAGTTGGAGATGATCAAAGTGATCGATTTTTGGTTGAAACTCGGTATCGATGGTTTTCGGTTAGCTTCGGTTCCTTTTTTGTTCGAAGAGGAAGGAACCAATTGTGAGAACTTGCCGCAGACGCACGAGTTCCTAAAAAAATTACGTGCTTACGTGGACAAGCATTACAGCGACCGGGTATTAATTGCAGAAGCAAACCTTTGGCCAGAAGACGCAGCCGAATATTTTGGCAAAGGAGAGGAGTGCCATATCTGTTTTAATTATCCATTGATGCCGCGGCTTTTTCTCGGGCTGCGTACGGAAGACAGTTATCCGATCATTGATATTTTTGAACAAACACCCGCCACATTGGAAAGCAACCAGTGGGCACTTTTTTTGCGCAATCACGATGAGATCGGATTGGAGATGGTGACGGAGGAAGAAAAGGATTTTCTGTTCAAAGCGTATGCCACTGATCCGCGCACCAAATACAACCTGGGCATTCGCAGAAGGCTCGCCCCACTTCTCAACAACGACCGAAGGAAAATGGAGTTGTTGTACACGCTTTTGTTTTCATTGCCGGGCACACCGGTAGTCTATTATGGCGATGAGATTGGCATGGGCGACAATATTTATTTGGGTGACCGGTTTGGTGTGCGCACTCCGATGCAGTGGGACATGAACTTGAACGCTGGATTCTCCACCGCCAACCCGCAAAAACTTTACTTGCCGGTGATCACCGATCCCTCTTACCGTTACGAATCGGTAAACGTGGCCACACAAGAAGAAAACCCATCCTCGCTCATGTGGTGGATTAAAAATGTGCTGGCGATGCGTAAACGACTCCATGTTTTTGGTCGCGGTGATTTAAAATTTATTGAAAGTTCGAATGCCAAAGTGCTTTCGTTCGCGCGCAGTTATAAAAATCAAAAAGTAGTGGTGGTAGCCAACCTTTCGCAGTTCTCGCAATCCACTACCCTGGACTTCTCGGCCTTTAAAGACCATGACGTAACAGAGGCCTTTAGCCAAAATCGTTTTCGAAGCATAGCGGATGGAGAATACCCGATCACGATTGGCCCCTATGGCTATTTTTGGTTTCAGGTAGACCTTTCGGAGAAGAAGGAAGCCGTATCAACAACAGGCGAGTTGCCCTTGTTCCAATCAGACCTTTCGTGGGAGCGCACCTTTTCTGATTATGAAAATATCCGTTTCTTGGAGCGAAAGGTTTTGCACTCTTTCATGCGCAAGTGCCGTTGGTTTGGAGGCAAGGCACGCGCAGTAAGTAAAGTGAGTGTGAATAAACTGATTCCATTGAAAGCAGATGGCGAAATGCATTACCTCACGGTGATTGAAGTGCATTACGTGCAGCGGCTGCCGGAGCTTTACTTCTTGCCCATCTATTTTGCGTCTTCCGATTCCCCTTTTGATAAAGTGGAATACATTGCGCAAAGTGTAATCTGCCGCGCAGACTTTCAAGGGAGAATGGGTTTTTTGGTGGATAGCAGTTACGATAGAGGCTTCCGTGATTTTATTTTTCAAGCAATGGACAGGAAAGCCCGCGTGAAAGATGACCATGGAACACTTGAATTTAATTCAAGTGTTTACGTGAAACTCAATGCGGATAAAGTGGATTCAAAAATTTTAAAAGCGGATCAGAGCAATACGGCCATTATTTATAACGACCAGTATTTCTTTAAATTCTACCGCAAGATTGAAAACGAGATCAATCCCGATCTGGAGATTGTCCGTTTCCTTTCCGAGAATACCAGTTTTCGCAATTCGCCCAAGTACGCAGGAAGTGTGGAATTCCACGACAGTGAAGGAAAGGTAATGGTGCTTGGATTGCTCCAGGAGAAGGTGGAAAACCAAGGCGACAGTTGGGTAATGACGACCGATTCGGTCGGTCGTTTTTATGAGCGCATCATGGCCAACGCAAAGAAGGAAAAACTGCCCAAGCTGATCAACAAATCCGCTATCACTTTTGAAGAGGCTCCGGAATTGATTCAGGAATTTATTGGCCGGGGATTTTATGAACGTGTGGTTCGCCTGGGCCAGCGCACAGCCGAGATGCACTTAGCCCTGGCCTCAGAAAAAACAAACCCCGCCTTTGCGCCCGAGCAATTTACTGCCAACTACCAGCGCTCGCTCTACTCTATGATGCGCAAGTTGACCCGCGATCGTCTCAAACTGTTGGAGCAATCGCTTCCCAAGTTAAATCAAGAGACGCAGGCATTAGCCAATGAGGTGCTGGCTATGGAAGATCAGATTCTCGAATGCTTCAGCGAAATTTATAAGACGAGAATGAGTTCAGTCCGTACACGGATACATGGCGACTATCATTTGGGCCAAGTTCTTTTTACCGGAAAGGATTTTGTGATCATCGATTTTGAAGGCGAGCCGGGCTTTAGTTTCAGCGAACGCAGGCTAAAAAAAAATCCGCTTAAAGATGTAGCGGGCATGATGAGGTCGTTTCATTATGCAGCCTTCGGAAAAATTTTGTTGAATGAAAATTACCGTGAAAAGGATTTAGAATTTTTAAGTCAGTGGGCAGAGCAATGGCAGCATTACGTGAGCCGGTTTTACATGGGCGCGTATATGGAAAAGGTGGGCATGGGTAAAAACCTTGCGGATGAAAACGAGATTTTATTGCGCGTGTATTTGTTAGAGAAAGCGATCTACGAACTTGGCTATGAACTCAACGGACGACCGGATTGGGTAACGATTCCACTCCGTGGGATTCATTATCAAGTAAGCCGTTTTGCGTTGGCGAAAGAAATGAAGAAATGAGAGTCAATGTCGTTAAGTTAAGGATAGCTGCCACCAAAGCAACAAGACACGAATGGCAGTTCCTGGCATTTTTTGGAGACTTGTGACTCGTGGCATTATCATTCTTAACAATTAAGAATACTTGCCAACAACAGCAATTCAAGAAAACTAACTGAAGAAATTATGGCAAATAAAAGCGCAGAACATCCAGTAGCGGAAAAAGATAATTTTAGCCTGCTCACTGATTTCGACATTCACTTGTTTCGTTCGGGCAAACATTTTAAGCTCTATGATAAATTAGGTGCTCATCTTGCTAATTTCAAGGGTCAATCAGGGACTTACTTCGCGGTGTGGGCACCCAACGCAAAGTCGATTTCTGTGATCGGCAATTTCAATCACTGGAAAAATGGTCAGCACAACCTACATGCACGCTGGGACGAGTCGGGAATATGGGAAGGATTTTTTGCTGGAGTAGAAAAAGGTGAAGCGTATAAATTTGCCATTCATTCCAATACGGGCGAATACTTGGAGAAGGCTGATCCGTTTGCCTTTTATGCCGAAATTCCACCACGCACCGCCTCCATAGTTTGGGATCAAGAATATCAATGGAAGGACCAACCATGGATTACGAAGAGAAAAAGCCTTGTTGGAAGGGCTCAACCTTACTCCGTTTATGAAGTTCACCTCGGAAGCTGGAAAAGAAAACCCGAAGATGGCAATCGATCACTCAGCTATGCCGAATTGGTGAAGGAATTGGTTACGTATGTAAAGGAGGCAGGCTTCACGCACGTAGAATTTTTGCCCGTGATGGAGCATCCCTTTTTCGGCTCGTGGGGCTATCAGCTTACCGGATATTTCGCACCGACCAGTCGCTTTGGTACGCCCCAAGAATTTATGGAGCTGGTTGATGCCTTTCACCAAGTTGGCGTTGGGGTGATTTTGGATTGGGTGCCTTCCCATTTTCCAGGCGATGCACATGGGCTTTTTAAATTCGATGGGACTCATTTGTATGAACACGCTGATCCGCGCAAAGGATTTCATCCCGATTGGAGCAGCTATATTTATAACTATGGGCGCAATGAAGTGCGCTCGTTTCTGATCAGCAACGCACTCTTTTGGCTCGACCGCTTTCATATCGATGGCCTACGTGTGGACGCAGTAGCTTCGATGTTGTATTTGGATTACTCACGCAAGGCAGGAGAGTGGGAGCCCAATGAGCACGGTGGCAATGAAAATCTTGAAGCAATTATCTTCCTGAAAGAATTCAATGAAACTGTTTATGGGATGCACCCCGATGTGATTACCATTGCCGAAGAATCCACCGCATGGCCAGGCGTTTCTAAACCAACTTACCTTGGTGGACTTGGCTTCGGACAAAAATGGATGATGGGCTGGATGCACGATACACTGAAATATTTTAAAGACGATCCGATCTATCGCAAGTATCATCAAAATGAAATCACGTTCAGCATCATGTACGCCTTCACGGAAAATTTCATGCTGCCGCTTTCGCACGATGAAGTGGTGCATGGCAAAGGTTCGTTGATTGGACGGATGCCCGGTGACGAGTGGCGGAAGTTTGCTAACCTCCGCTTGATGTACACCTATATGTTTGCCCATCCTGGAACTAAATTGTTGTTCATGGGCGGTGAGTTTGGCCAAACCAATGAGTGGAACCACGACACCAGCCTTAGTTGGCAATTGCTGGATCACCATTTGCACAGAGGTATTTTGAATTTGATCACCGACCTGAACGCATTTTATAAATCCGAGCCCGCTTTGTACCAGTTTCCTTTTAGCGATCGTGGCTTTGAGTGGATTGACTATTCGGACAGGGAAAATAGTGTGATGGTGTTTATGCGGAAAGGCGAAGCCAATAAAGATGCGCTGATCGTGGTCTGTAATTTTACCCCCGAGGTTCGCACGCAATACCGAATCGGTGTCCCTGTTCGCGGAACTTGGAAAGAAGTTTTTAACTCCGATGACCTGAAATACGGGGGTAGCGGGCGGTTGAATTTGGGATTGCACAATACTGCTCCGGTAAAATGCCACAACAAAGATTATTCGCTTGCTGTCATACTTCCTCCGCTAGGCATCTCCGTATTTAAATTGAATGAAGAGCAAACGGAGTTTGAGTTGCAGTGAAATCGGTTCACCCGAATTTTCTTTAGCCAGCGCCCTAACGCGTGGATCGTAATCGCTCAATCAATCAATCGGAATGTGGCTTTGCCGTTTTTTTTAAAACGCCCTCCGGCTGTTGTCAGAAAGCTCCAGGTGCAGCTCTTTCTTTTTGCGAAACAAAGCCATCATGACAAGATGGGCATGAACAATTTGCCTGATGGTTGGCCATTCTGTTTAAATGATTTGATGAATTTTTAGCCAGAACCCATCTCAAAAATATCATCCTCATTGCTAACGAAGTGAAGCAATACCATTCGGAGTTTCGATAGGTAATTTGTTTCGTTCCGCCTTCGCAAATTTTTTATTTTTGAGATGGCTTCTAACTAAAGCTATTTCACTATTGGTTTATTTGCTCCTTTCCAAGCTCGCATCCCTCCTTGCAGATCATATACATACTTAAACCCTAACTCCTTTAATATTTCAGAAGATGAATGGCTCCGTCCACCCGCAGCACAATAAACGAACACTGGTTTAGTCTTATCGAGCTTGCCCAGTTGTTGCCTAAAGTCGTCTTTATAATAGTCGATCATTGTAGCACTTGCCAAATGCCCTTGACCAAACTCCTCTTTAGTGCGTACATCAAGCACTATTTTATCTTTGATTGTCTCCAGCTTTTTTTCAAACTCATCCGCATTGAGCACGGTAGGCTGGGCATAAACTTGGGCTGTAGAAAGCAGTCCAATGGCGAAAACAAAAAATGTTAACTTTATCATGGCCTTAATTTTTATGATTGAATTCTATTTGCATTTCTAAAAACCCACCTTCACATACAGCCAATTTTCCTGCTGCTTCTTTACGATTTCGGCTAACCCGAAAGGCACAGTAGTTGCAAATGGGACCAGGTCTTCTTTGTGCAGGTGTTTTTGACTCATCGTAAACTCACAGCCCACAAAAGTTACCCCAGGCAACGCCATTTTATTAAACTTATTTACATAGTTGGATTTCTTCTTGAGCAGGAAATCAAGGCCGGGTCCATGGCACACCAATTCAATAGTGGCTTGCGGAAATTCCTTTTTCAGGTTTCCAATCTGATTGACAATTGACTTATGCACGAGGGAATCAGAAGATTGCAAATGCAAAACTACCTTAGGTTGCTGCTGCCCAAAAACAAAATGTGCGCTGATGATAAGAGAGAGAATAAAAGTGGCTTTTTTCATGGTTGGTATATTTATTTGACCGTAAAAATAAGATTATTGGTTCAATTCATTTTGTGACTTTGGTTACATAGGTCGAAACAGGATATTTCAATAATTTTTTATGGGTCAAAGGAAAAGGCTTTGTGTTTGCGACAATCTCCGATATATTCGATGAGAAAAGAACGTTCATTTTTTTTACCTAAATCTTTTTATCTCCGCTCGTGATTTTAGCTATATTGTGCCGATAAACTTTTTGAACATTTTACCGAGGCCATTGTTCTTAACTCATGCCCAAACTTCCTTCTAATTTTATTTGCATTCATGGTCATTTCTATCAACCGCCCCGAGAAAACGCGTGGTTGGAAGTGATTGAAGTCCAAGATTCTGCGCATCCTTACCACGACTGGAATGAGCGGATCACGGCAGAATGCTACGAACCCAATGCCACTTCGCGCATCTTGGACCAAGATCAGATCATTCGTGATATTGTGAATAATTACTCCAAAATCAGTTTTAACTTTGGCCCTACACTTCTCTCTTGGATGGAGGTATATGCTAAGGAGACCTACTCTGCTATTTTGGAAGCGGATCGAGAAAGCATAAAACGTTTTGACGGTCATGGTTCGGCCATTGCGCAAGTTTACAATCACATGATCATGCCACTGGCCAACGCACGCGATAAGGAAACTCAAATTATTTGGGGGATTCGTGATTTTGAAAAAAGGTTTGGACGAAAGCCGGAAGGCATGTGGCTTGCCGAAACTGCCGTTGACATTGAAACGCTGGAAGTTTTGGTGGCCAATGGAATCCAATTTACTGTGCTTGCGCCCAGGCAGGCAAAAGCGGTGCGCAAAATAGGCGAGGCAAGGTGGAACGAAGTAAATGATAGGACCGTAAATACCAAGCGGCCTTACCTCTGTAATCTCCCATCAGGAAAATCGATTGGCCTTTTTTTTTATGATGGTGATATTTCCCAGTCAATCGCCTTCAATGGTCTATTGAATGACGGCAAGGGGTTTGCCGAGAGTTTACTTGCTGCCCTTGGTACCCGTGAAGCTGAGGCGCAGTTGGTGCATGTTGCTACAGATGGTGAAACCTATGGACATCATCACAAACACGGTGATATGGCCCTTGCCTTTTGCCTTGATTACATTGAAAAACATGAAGGGGTGAACCTTACCAATTACGGCCAGTTCCTTTCTCTTTCACCACCTCAATATGAAGCACAAATTATCGAAAAAAGTTCATGGAGCTGTGTACATGGTGTAGAGCGGTGGCGCAGTGATTGTGGATGCAATTCGGGAGGACACAGTGGTTGGACTCAACAATGGCGCAAACCCTTGCGCGAAACCTTGGATTGGTTACGCGATTCAGTTGCTATCGTTTTTGAACAGGAAGGATCAAAACTATTGATAAATCCGTGGAAGGCCCGGAATGAATATATCGATGTAGTGCTCAATAGAAATGAGGCAACAATAAATGATTTTAAAATAGCAAATGCCTTGGAGGGGGCTGCTGACAGTCGCATTTTTCGTTTGTTGGAAATGCAGCGTCACGCGATGCTGATGTACACCAGCTGTGGTTGGTTTTTTGATGAGGTATCGGGCATTGAAACTACCCAAGTCTTGCAGTATGCTTGCCGGGTAATCCAATTGGCCAATCAGGCACATGAAGTTGACTATGGTACCGAGTTTTTTAAAAAACTTGTATTGGCACCAAGTAATGTAAGTGCGTATGGAAATGCGGCCTATGTTTATAAGCACTTTGTATTGCCCTCAGTCATTAACTTGAAGCGGGTAGGAATGCACTTTGCTGTGGCTTCCATTTTTGAGGATGAACCTGAATCGCAGCCGATTTTCAATTATACCACGTCAAGCGAATTATTCCTTAAAAAGGAAGCAGGTGACCAAAAATTAGCATTGGGTATCATCAAAGTGAAATCGCTAGTGACTCGATCAGAAAGAAGATTTGCCTTTGCTGTGATTTACCTTGGCAAGCATAATATTATAGGAAACATATCACTCGATATGGAAGCGGATAAATTTTCAGGGATGCAATTCCGAATGGTTAAGGCTTTTCAAGAGGGGCAGTTGGGTGAGGTCATTGGCATTATGCAAACGTATTTTGGTCCTGAAAAATTTACGATTTGGCAGTTGTTTAGTGATGAAAAGAGGAAAATCCTGGAGTTGATTGCGCAAGAAGAATTGGCCGAACTGGAAGGCTCACTACGAAAATACTATAACAGTGATTACCAGTTAGTCACCGCATTATCCAACAATGGGATCCCGATACCCAACGCCTACAAAACTACATTTGAATACATCTTAAATGCCGATTTGATTAATTGTTTCAATTCAGATAAGATTAATATCAAACAAATGGAAAGGATAGCGGAAGAATTGAACCGTTGGAATTTGAAAATCGAAGATACCGGAAAACTTTCACGGCTGGCAGGCGAAAGCATATTCAAAGAACTAAAACGGATCAGCAATGAAAGGGATAATGTAAAAAGGGTACAGCGCCTCAACCGGATGTTTCCGTTATTGGAAAAATTCAATTTAGACACGAATCTGCACAAAAGTCAAAACCTTTACTTTGAGATATCCAAAGAAGATCAATCAAAGCCCGTTTCCGTTTCGGAGTGGACCGATCAATTCAAATTGCTTGGAGAGAATTTAGGTGTGAAGGTGGGTTGAGTCGGGTCGGGCTGGTGCAACAAAGGGTAAATTCTCTGAAAATTCATTTTCACTTTTTGCAATGACCAAGGTGGCCACGCCATTTCCGATAATATTGGTGATGGCGCGGGCTTCGCTCATAAATTTATCTACGCCAAGTAAAAAGGCCAGTCCTTCAACAGGAATTTTATGAAGGGCCGTAAGTGTAGAGGCCAACACGATAAAGCCACTGCCGGTTACTCCTGCTGCCCCTTTGGAGGTGATCATGAGAATGCCGATGATGGCAAGCAGTTCGCCAAACTCCAAGGGAACATTGTACAACTGGGCGATGAACAAAACGGCCATTGACAAATAGATCGAGGTGCCATCAAGGTTAAACGAGTAGCCCGTAGGAACAACCAGCCCAACTACGGATTTGCTGCATCCCATTTTTTGCAATTTATTGATGAGGGAAGGCAAGGCAGCTTCCGAGGACGATGTGGCCAGCACCAATAGGATTTCCTCCTTTATATTTTTTAAATATCCCCAAAGGCTGATTTTATAATAACGGAGTATTGCCCCCAGTACGAAGGTGATGAACAAGAACATGGTCAAATAAACACAAAACATCAGTTTGCCCAAAGGCACTAAAGTCTGCAAGCCAAATTTACCAACAGCAAAAGCAATTCCGCCAAACGCACCAACGGGAGCGAGGTACATCACGTACTTTAACAATCGATACACTACTTTGGCTATTTTCTCTAACCAAAAAATAGCCTTCTGGCGGTGCCGATAATAATTTAACAGTATGCCAGCAAGGATGGCTACAAGCAGGACTTGCAGCGTAAGGTTGGCCATAAAAAATAGCCCCCAATCAAATGTGTGATTGGCCTGCTGCGTGTACAATGAAGCGTCTTGTATTGGCAACCCACTTTTATTGATGTGGCCAGGTTTTAATAGCAGGGCAACCACGATCCCGATGACCAACGCGAAGGTGGTAACGACTTCAAAATAGAGCAAGGCTTTGATGCCTACCCTTCCAACTTTCTTAAGGTCCCCGATCCCCGCAATCCCAAGGGTGATCGTAAGGAAAATAATGGGAGGGATAAAGAGTTTGAGGATATCCACAAACGACTTCCCGATGATTTCCATTTTTACACCAATCGTTGGATAAAAATGGCCGACACCCGCGCCCATCAATATGGCCAATAAAACCTGAAAGGCAAGGTTGGAAAATATTTTAACAATTACTTTCAAAGTTTTCTACCGGAGCTGCGAGAGCGTGATCATTTTACCTTGTTCTGCATCCCACAATTTTAGACGGAGGCAACGAATTATTTCAACCGGGCTCCATGAGGTGGTAGGAACGTTTTCTAATTCGGGCATGCTGTTCATTGCCTCTTTTAGCCGATAGAAGGGAATCCGTGAATTCAAATGATGGACATGGTGATACCCAATATTCCCGGTGAACCAATTCATTACCGGGCTCATGATCATGCGGCTTGTGGAGTAGATGGCTGCCCTGTCGTAGGCCCACTCATTATTCTCATGAAACTTTGCGCCCGGAAAATTATGCTGGGAATAGAAAAGGTAAGAGCCAATGGCAAATGCCATAAGAAAGGGAAAGAACCACGCGATGAAAAATGAGATGACCCCAAAGAAATAAATTACGGTTGTTGCGGCAGTTAAATGAAACACTAATGCAACCAGTGAGTCAACGTGTTTCTTTGGACTTTCCAAATACGATTTGACATTCAACCAATAGACAAACAATGTAAAATAACCAAAAACCACAGTGAGCGGGTGCCGGTTGATGAGATAGAGTCGTTGTTCTTTTTTCGATAAACTTAAAAACCGGGCTTTGCTCACAGTAGGATAAGAGCCAATTCCACTTAGGGTGAGTTTCGAGTTATGGTTATGATGATGGTCGTGCGAGCGCTTCCAGATGGCTTCCGGTGCTAAAAGATAAATGCCGAGGAAGATCATGATCCAATGCGCAACGGTTGAGTTTTGCAAAATGGCGCGGTGCTCATAGTCGTGGTAGATCACAAACAACCTTACATACAGCAATCCGCATACGAAACAAGAAAAAAGCCTGAGCGGCAACGGCACTACCTCAATCAGTCCGCTTGAAAAAAAAGTAATGGCCAATATAAGGGTAATCATTAATTCGACCCAACTGCGCCAGCGATTTTCGGTACTGAATTGCTTACTGTCTGAAATTAATTCTTTGCCTGAGCGCATGAAATCGGTTTTTTATAGATTTTCAATTCGCAAAGTTATCCAAAAACGGCCTGATTTCAATAGCTAAAGATTAGGTAGTTCCGGGGATTTATGTTTCCATCTCCGGTGAGACCATAGCCAAATCACGGGGTCAATCAAAATTTCTTTTTCCAAATGCCTGGTAAAGGTTTCCAAGATTTCCCCTTCAGTCGTTGCCTCGGGATTATCAAATAGGAGTTCCGGTGTCAGCTCATAGCGCCCTCTTCGCCTGCGCTGAATCCGCATATACACAACCGGGTAATTAAATTTTACCGCGAGTTTTTCTGGACCATTGAAAACAGAAGTCCCCTGGTTAAGGAAGGTTGTCCAATACGAATTGGTAGAAGATGCAGCTTGGTCTGCAATTAATGCCGTAGCCGTTATTTTTTTGCGGTTGGCCACCATGTCGCGCAAGGTGAGGTTCACCGGTGTAATACGTGTACCAAATTTCGTGCGTGTGGTCGCTAGCATTTTTTCAAAATAAGGGTTCGACAATGGGCGATAAATAACAACCAATTGGTACTTCGAGTGAAGGGAAAAGCTTGGCCCCGCCCACTCCCAATTTCCATAGTGCCCCATCACAATGATGATGCTTTTCTTTTCTTCATACATTTTGCTGAGCCATTCCGGTTGATTGTAAATACAATGCGCTTTGGCTTCCAGCTCCGTCATACGGATGGTTTTGAAAGTTTCCAGGGTCAGGTCGCAGAGGTACCTGAAATAGGCTTTGGCAAGGTTTTCAATCTCTTCCTCACTTTTTTCGGGAAAAGAATTCTTCAGATTTTCTAAAACCACTTTCTTACGGTAACCTGAAATCCAAAACAAATAATACAAGATGTCGGATAATTTATACAGGGCACGAAATGGAAGCGTTGCAATCAGGTAAATGAAAGGGTAAACCAAATAAAATGCGAGTGCCTGCATCGCTCAAAAATAGGAAAAGCGATGTGGAATAAAACGGCCTTCATTTTAAGCGGTCATTTTTTTCTAACTTTCGATTAAAATACAAATGCGAAAATGGAGAAGTTGAAAAAGATAGGGCCTTTTTTGGCGAGCTTGGGCGGAGCAACGGTCATGGTGCTGGCGTTTTTTATCCCTTCTATCCAAGATCAATGGGACCGCTACCAAGCACGTCAGGTAATCGAGCAATACGAGCGGCTTGGCGATGAGTTTTTTGATGAAGGCCATTTTGTGATGGCGGAACAGGCTTACGCGAAAGCATTTGAACTTTCTGAGCAAAAGCGGCTTGATATTGAAGTAAAAAGATTAGATTCTAAAATCAACCGAGTGAACGAAAACCCAGTTTGGGGCGGCAAACTATCTGACAGCTTGAGCGAAATCGACTTTCAGTACTTACTCCATTTTCAAAAAGATAAGGGGGGCGAAAAAGCCAGGGTACTAAACAGCTATGGGGTTTTTCTTTCCAGCTTGGGGCGACTCAAAGAAGCCGAAGGTGCATTTAATGAAGCACTGCGTTTAGATTCCAAAAATGATTTGGCCCATGTTAATTTGGGAAGCCTCTTTCGCCAGCAAGGAAAAGCAGCCGCGTCAGAACGTGAATACCTTAAAGCTATTTCGATTGACCCTGATAATCCGATAGCTCATTACAATTTGGGGTTATTATTTTCAGAGAAAAATGACTTGAAAAAGGCAGAAACAGAATTTGTTAAGGCCCTGGAACTGGACCCAGAGGATAACGATATAAAAGCTGAGCTTACTTTGATAAAAAATAAACTCGAAAGTATTCGCTAAAGTAAAATCCGCACCGCAAAGATTCCGCAATTGGAGTGTGTTACGGTCAATAAGGACACTACGATTTATCAGCTAAAAAACGAAATTGCGAGCATAGCAGCAGCGTTGAGTCTTATCTTCACTCATCATCGACACAGATAAACCGAAAAATATTTTATGCCCCATGTTCTCACGGCTATTGGGTTAGCCTTTTCTTCCAACGTTGACAATTTCAGTGTGGCCATCGCTTATGGCATAATGCCACGAAGAATTTATTTTTCGTATAACCTGCTCATTGCTCTTGTATCGGGCAGCGGCACCTGGCTTTCTATGGTGGCAGGTGAGTGGATCAATAATTATATGTCTGCAGGATTTGCCAATGGTTTGGGCAGCGCAATTATGATTTTGATTGGCCTCTTCAATGTTGTTCAGGCAATAGGCAGTGAACAAAATCGGTTTAATGAGATTGACAGGACGGACGATGATTTACGAGAAGGCATCCGCACCCGCGAAGCTTTTGCCCTCGCGATCTCACTTACGGTTAATAATGTTGGGGGTGGCTTGGGAGCCGGAATATCACACGTAAACATCATTCTTACCACGGTGCTTACCATGGCATTCAGTATAATAGCCATCATTTCGGGGTATCAAATTGGCAGTCGGACACCACTTAAAATTTCAAAGTTTGGATTGGGAATTGCTTCCGGTTTCCTAATTATGGCTGTGGGTGTTTATGAATTTTTTATTTGATCAAAATAAAAAAATGTGTTTTATCTTTAGGTATCTTTCAAAAATACCCGTCTCCCTTTTCATGAGGAGAAGGCCAAATGGGTTGAGATAGTCAAAGGCTGTGTTTTTAGGAGATACATTAATTTGATTGTTCCTATTCTAAAATTTGTTTTTATGAAACAAACACGAAGATCATTTATGAAGTCCGCCACGAAAGCAACAGCAGCATTTGGGGTTTCGTCCCTCATTCCTTTTGAATCCTTTTCCCAGTTAAAGCCGGTCGCAGCAAGTGACCGGCTGAACATAGGTGCTGTTGGCATCAATGGAATGGGATGGGAAGATTTAAAAAACCTACTGAAGGTCCCAGGTACTAATGTGGTCGGGCTGTGCGATGTGGACAGCAACGTGCTAAATAAACGTAAAGAAGAACTTGCCACAAATGGCGCTAATGTAAAAACGTATTCCGACTATCGAAAACTTCTTGAAAATAAAGATATTGATATAGTTATTATCGGCACTCCGGACCATTGGCATTGCCTTCAAATGGTGGAAGCATGCAGTGCCGGCAAAGACGTGTATGTAGAAAAGCCCGTTGGCAATTCGATTCAGGAGTGCAACGTCATGGTGGCTGCTCAGGAGCGATACAACAAAGCTGTTCAGGTTGGGCAATGGCAACGCAGTGTGCCTCATTTTGTTGATGCCCTCGATTTTTTGAAGACAGGAAAGTTGGGAAAGATCCGCACGGTGAAAGCGTGGGCTTACCAAGGTTGGATGAGGCCCATGACAAATCAACAGGATGCGCCAACTCCACCCGGTGTGGACTATCCGCTTTGGCTTGGCCCGGCACCTACCCGGCCGTTTAATCCAAATCGGTTTCATTTTAATTTTCGTTGGTATTGGGACTATGCCGGGGGGTTGATGACAGATTGGGGCGTGCACTTGATCGACTACGCCCTGCTGGGGATGAATGCAAAATTTCCAAAGTCGGCTGTTGCCCTTGGCGGCAAGTATGCTTACCCTGATGGCCCCGAAGAAACACCTGATACCTTGTCCACACTTTATGAGTTTGATGACTATAATTTAATTTGGGAACATGCTCAGGGAATTAGCAATGGACAATATGGACGCGATCATGGCATTGCTTACATCGGCAACAATGGAACGTTAGTACTCAACCGAAATGGATGGGAAGTTATTCCGGATGAAAAACGAATGGAGGTATTGCCCCTTCAACCCAACAAAGGCTCAGGTCTTGAAAGGCACATGATCAATTTTGTTGAAGCGGTGAAGTCGCGCGACTTTAAAAAACTTGCTTGCCCAATACAAGACGGTGCGCATGTAGCCAAGGTTTGCCAAATGGGGAACATCTCTTACAAAACTAGCGGCCGGGTAGTGTGGGACTCCGCGCAAGGCATGTTTACTGATGAGAAAGCCAATCAATTGGCAAACGCAAAGTATAATAATGGATACATCGTCCCTACAGTTTAGTAAGGCCACGGAGCACTTTGAATTGGTTAAACGCGGTGCAGCAGAGAAGCTGCAGTAGTTTTTTTTCTTTGTTTGTATAACGAATTTTTACTTTACTGCGCACCTAATCGACCATGGATAAAAGAACATTCTTAAAAACATCATGTGCCTTGGTTGCCGGTGGCATACTTCCTTCTTTTTACTCTTGCTCATTGGAAGAGAAGCGATTAACCAATTGGTCAGGTAATTTGGAATACAGCACGGACAACGTTCATTTGCCTGCTACCGTAGCCGAAGTCCAAGAAACGGTTAAACGCTGTTCCAAGCTCAGGGCCTTTGGCACCCGGCACTCATTCAATACAATTGCCGACAGTACTCAAAATTTAATTTCTACGAGGGATTTAAA
>JAYVMP010000068.1:0-16378 GCA_043758895.1 Bacteroidota bacterium | reverse complement strand
ATTTTTTGAAATGAATGCGGTTTGAGATTAAGCCAGCACCAACCCGCTAATGAGGGAACACGGTATCGGCCAACTGCATTGCTTTTGCCAATTCCAATTGATTCAAACGAGGCATGGCATTTCTTTCCGATAAGTAGGAAAGGATTGTTTCGGTTGCCAGGTTGCCCACCAATTCATCTTCGGCCAAGGGGCATCCGCCCAACCCTTTGAGTGCTCCATCGAAGCGTTGACAGCCGGAGAGATAGGCCGCCTCAATTTTTTCTATTGCCGTGGCAGGATTGGAGTGCAGGTGAACGCCAAATTCGATCTCAGGAAACTGCGGCACCACCGTCTTAAAAAGATATTGGATTTGATCGGGCTGCGAAACACCAATTGTGTCGGCCAATGAAATGATCCTCATCCCCTTGCCAGAAAGAAGAGAGACAAACCCTTCAACAACAGTAACATTATATGGGTCGCCATACGGATTTCCAAAGCCCATACTAATATAGATAACTAAAATCTTATTATTTCGGTGGCAAATATTCTGGATTTCATCCACGGCCTTGAGGGCCATAGTTATAGACTTATTTGTATTTCGTTGTTGAAAGGTCTCCGAAATCGAAAGCGGGAAACCCAGGTAGGCAATCTCTCTATATTGGGCGGCCTCTTCCGCTCCACGGGTGTTGGCAACAATGGCAAGGAGCTTCGTTGGCGTGGTGGATAAATCCAGTCTTTTCAAAACTTCCACGGTATCGCGCAGCTGGGGGATGGCGTGGGCAGAAACAAAACTCCCAAAGTCGATGGTGTCAAAACCAACTTTCAACAACTGATTAATATAAGTAGCTTTCTTTTCGGTGGGAATAAATTCCTCCAGGCCTTGCATGGCATCGCGGGGGCATTCGATCAGCTTCATCTTGAGATCAGGTAAAATTATAGTTTCTTGAAAAATGAGAAGGTTAATCTTCTGGTTGTGCCACCGCTGGAGCCGTGGCACAACTAACGACTAAACAAGTTTCCGAAAGGAGAAAAACTTTCTCGATTGTTGAACCAATAATCAATTCTTCCTCCAATTCGCCAAATAGACCCCGCCCAAGATCAACGCCATGCCAATGAAGTGGCCAACAAGCAAAACCTCGCCATCGATCACGCCCCACATCACCGAAACCAAAGGCATCACGTAGGTTACAGAACTTGCAAACAAGGGCGATGAGATCCGCAGCAGTTTGTAAAACAATAAATTTGCCACGGCCGTGCTCATCAGCGCAAGGATCAGCACAAATCCCAACGCGCGCCAGGCTCCTTCTGCGCTTGCCAGCCGATCGGTGAAATCCGTGAAGCCAAATAAATAAACGAAAGCGAGGGGCGCGATGAGTAATAAAGAAACACTAATGATCGTCATCGGTGCAAGATTGGGTATTTTGAACTTGATGAAGTTGAGGTTGAGCCCGTAGCACGCGCACGCCAATACGATCAGCAACGCATACGGGTTGAAGGCCCCCAATCCTCCACCGGCACGCGCCATCGCCAGCACCACACAACCCCCAAAACTGATCGCGCTGCCAAAGATGGACCATCCGCGAAAGCGTTGACTAAAAAACATTGCCCCAATGATCATCGTCCAAATGGGCGAAAGTGTATTTAATATTCCAGCCAATGAGCTGTTGAGGTGTGTTTGCGCAATGGCAAATAAAAACGCTGGCATAAAGACGGCCAGCATGCCGGAAAGGAAAAGCTTCCCGTAGTCGGAAGCCTTGAGTTCCTTTAGATGCTGCACCGCTATGGGCACCAAAAAAAGAAAAGCAGCGGCCACCCGGAGGGAACCCACTTCATCGGGCGAAAATACCTTCAACCCTTGTTTGATCAGAATAAAGGAAGTGCCCCAAATAAGGGATAACGCAAGGAGTAAAACAATAGCTTTGAATTGGGTATTGTTGGGCATGCGATTACCAAAGTGTAAAGATTGAAAATCGAATGGTTAATGCAATGCTTTTCTTGCGGGGCGATTGTAAATTTGTTTTGAATCAATCGCTGTCCCTCAATGAGGTCTTGATGCCTTGCTTTGTAAAACTACGGAGTCTCGTTTTGAACTCAGAGCGTTACCGTATGGAGGAATACAAAATAATGGCTGCATACAACACTGGTTGATGATTTACTTTCTTTCAGGGAGGTTTCCAGCTCCTTCAATTTGCTTTGGGTTTCATTGATGTAACCGGAAAGGTTGCTCAACAAATTAGAGAAATTTTTACAGTCGACTCCACGCGCCACACTTGTAACTCTACTCCACCCCTGGCTGCTTCAGCACAAATCCCGTTTTCTTTTTCTCGTCATCTACGATCCGCTTTACATCGGCTAATAATTTTTTTGCGTCATAGATGATTCCGTCTTTGATGGTGTACTTCACACCACCCACGCGCTGCACGCGGTTATCGGCTGTGAGTTTGATGGCACCGGTGCCATAGAGTACTTGTAAATTTTCCAATGGATTTTGATCAACGATTACAAAGTCGGCCAGTTTACCAATCTCTACTGAGCCAATTTCTTTTTCCATGCCCAAAGCCTGCGCACCGTACAGCGTAGCCGAGCGGATCACCTCTAAGGGATGGAAGCCCGCTTCGCGCAGCAACTCAAGTTCGCGGGGATAAGAGAATCCATACAATTCAAAAATAAACCCCGAGTCGGTGCCCACGGTTACGCGGCCACCACGGTTTTTATATTCATTCACAAAGGTCATCCACAACCTGTAATTTTCTTTCCAGGCCACCTCTTGTTCTGTTCCCCAGTTGAACCAATACGATCCATGCGAAATGCGGTTTGGCTGATAAAATTCCCACAGCTTTGGAAGGGTGTACTGCTCGTGCCACTCTTGCCTCCGTGCCCGGTGCAAGTCACGGCTTGCTTCGTAAATGTTGAAAGTGGGGTCCAATGTAAAATCCAATTCCAGCAAACGGTTCATTACCTGGTTCCATTTTTCTGAATAAGGCGATGCGGCCTGCTTCCACAATTTACCTGCTTCTTCAAACCGGTTTTGTTCATCGGAGTAATTATAGTCCAGCGGATAATTTTGTAACGTGAAGTTGGTGAGCATCGCCTCCGGCAATCCATACCAATGCTCCATGGAGGTGAGGCCCGCGTTGGCCGATTGCAAAACATTCCATCGCGCTACGCCTAATTGGGCATGATGACAGGCTGATCGGAGTCCGAGTCGTTTGTTTTCTCGGAGTGCAGCATCCATCACCTCGGGGGACGCGCCAAAAAATTTTACTCCATCAGCGCCTTTCAATTTATTATCGTTCACCCAAGCTTTTGCTTGATCGGCTGTGCGTATTGGTTCTTTGCTTCCTGCGCCAAATGAAACGTACGCTTTTATGCGTGGTGCGGTAATCAAGTTTTGGGCGCTTTTATTTTTTTCATCAAGTACCCAGTCGATACCGTTTCCACAACCGGGTTCGCGTATGGTGGTGATACCGTGCGCCATCCACAGCTTAAACACATACTCTGCAATAGGCGCTTGGCCTCCACCAATATGGCCGTGCATATCAATAAATCCGGGAAGTAAGTACAACCCCTCAGCATTCAATTCCTTTCCTCCGGATTCTAATTTTGGTCGATTCAAGTCACTTGGCAGTCCGGGTGTAGGCAAGCCTATGCTCACAATCTTTACGATGCGGTTTTGGTTGACCACAATATCCACTGGCCCTACCGGAGGCGCACCTGTTCCATCGATCAATGTTACTCCTCGTATAATAAGCTGCGGAAACGGCCCATCACCTTCTTTTACTTCAGGGGCTTTGAGCACCTGCGCTGATAATGGATAGGCTACTGTAAGCAAGCAGACAAAAAGGGTTTTTTTCATCGGTTAACAATTTTTATTTAGCGTCAGAGGAATGCTCAAGCTCTTGGGCATTAATTATAAATATTTCCTGAAAGTAGTGTTTTTTATAGTGTAAACTCAATTATTACTACTGATTCCGGGGATTTAACGATAGGACGGTAAAGGAGCTTTAACTGGATTTATTTTTTCAGGCTGATAAAAAATCAATTCTACATCGGTTTCAGTAATTTTTTTTAATGATTGGGTATTTTTTTAACCTAATTAATCGAAATTCGCAAAGTATTTAACAAAAACACCTTATGAGCAAACCAAAAACGCGCTGGATAGTGATTTTTGCAATTATTTGCGCGTTGCAATTTTTGGTTTTGTTTGGGGCAGAAGAGCCGGCCCAGGATGTATCCAACAGCATCGACAAAGCAGATACAGCCTGGATGCTGGTGGCCACCTCATTCGTTTTTTTTATGACACCCGGACTTTCCTTTTTTTATGGTGGGATGGTGGGTTTCAAAAATGTGATCTCTACCATGCTTCAAAGTTTTATTGCACTTGGCGTGATCAGTTTGCTGTGGTATTTAGTTGGCTTTAGCCTTGCCTTTGGCGATAGCATCGGGGGATTTATTGGCAACCCTACTACCTTCTTTGCTTTCCACAATGTGGGCCTCAACCCCAATACGCGGCTTGCCCCAACTTTTCCCTTTTTACTTTTTGCGTTGTTCCAACTGAAGTTTGCCATCATTACACCTGCCTTGATTACCGGAAGTTTCGCAGAGCGCGTGAAGTTCACTTCTTACCTGATTTTCATGTGCCTGTTCTCGCTGCTCATTTATTGTCCGCTTGCTCACTGGACCTGGCACCCCGATGGTTTTTTGCACAAGCTCGGTGTGTTGGATTTTGCGGGCGGCACGGTGGTACACATGAGTGCTGGCTTTGCCGCATTGGCCGGTGCTTTTGTATTAGGAAAAAGACAGAGCAAAACACATCACCCGGCCAATGTGCCGTTCATCATCTTGGGCACCGGCATGTTGTGGTTTGGTTGGTTTGGGTTTAATGCAGGTTCCGCCTTGGCGGCCAATGGACTGGCCGTACAGGCTTTCGCCACCACGAACATGGCCACCGCATCGGCCATGATCACGTGGGTAATGTTTGATGCCTTGGTAGGAAGAAAAATTTCAGCCACTGGCGCTTGCATTGGCGCGGTGGTTGGGCTGGTGGCCATAACGCCTGGCGCTGGATATGTCAATATCGGGCAGAGTATATTTATAGGATTTGCCGCGGCCATTGTCAGCAACATGGCAGTTTACTACCGGCAGCGGACTACACTCGATGATACGTTGGATGTATTTCCTTGCCATGGCCTGGGCGGTATTACGGGCATGGTCCTTACCGGGGTGTTTGCCAAAGATGTGGGTCTGGTGAACGGAAAATTTGAAACCTTTGGGTATCATTTATTGGCCTTGGTGATTGTAGGTGTGTTTACTTTTGGCGGATCGTATTTGATTTATAAACTGACAGGCTTGATGACGCGGCTCCGGGTTTCGCCCGAAGATGAACGGCTTGGCCTGGACATTAGCCAACATGCGGAAACACTGAGTAGCCGGGGCATCGAGAAAGTAATGGCTGCCGAGATGGTAGTTGATAAAGTATAGCAACCGAAAATCAGGCGAGAAAGTCTTCGATAATCTTTGCTTTATAGATATCCTTCGGTCTTCCAAAAAGCAAAAATATCCTGTGTTGCTCCTCCAAGGTTGGGATTTTTAATTTTATCTCCCCGAATGAAATTTCTATCGCCTGCATTACTGTAACCGGAAGCCATCGATCATCCTTGAAAACTTCCAGCTTGCCCATTACCTCCACATCAATTTCACCAAAATCAAATCGGCCAAAATTTGATCTGAACAGCCGAGTGTTTTCAGGGATATAATCTTGCCTTCTTTTTCCCGACCATAACAACTTTAACTTATCTGCATCTACGTGGGAAACCAATAAATCCATATCGTTAATGGTTTCAACATTCAATCCCGATAGCATCATCGCAGCACTGCCGATGATACAATGGTCATCCTTCAATTGTTCAAGGCTTGGATTGATCTGTCTGATCAGTTGCGCTATCTTTTGTTTTATCAAATTTTTAGTGCTCAAACAATTCCAGTTGTGAAGGAAGCAAGGCAAAACTTTTTCGGTGATATGGTGTGATCCCCAGGTTTCGGATTCCATCGCGATGCTCAACGGTAGGGTAGCCCACATTCGTATGCCAACCGTAGCCCGGATGCTGCAACGCCAAGCGTTCCATCAGGTCATCGCGATAGGTTTTCGCCAGAATAGATGCCGCTGCGATGCTGAGGTAGCTGGCATCGCCCTTCACGATGCATTCAAATTTTATTTCATGGTACGGTTTGAACCGGTTGCCGTCAATCAACAAAAATTCGGGCTGCACCGTAAGCTGGTCCAAGGCGCGGTGCATCGCCAAAAAAGAAGCGTTCAAGATATTGATCTCATCAATTTCGCCAGCACTCACTTCAGCCACCGCCCATGCCAAAGCCACTTTTTTGATTTCTTCTTGCAGCAAATTCCGTTCATCTTTTGAAAGTTGTTTCGAATCATTCAGGACATCATGTTGGTAATCTTTCGGAAGAATGACGGCAGCAGCGACTACCGGCCCGGCCAAGCAACCGCGGCCCACTTCATCACAGCCGGCTTCAACGAGGTTTGGTGTGAAGCTAGATTTTAACATGGTGCAAATTAGTTGAGGGACTTCATTGGGCAATAGCAATAGGCAAAGGAGTATGATTTTTAATTCAAATCAAAAATCGTAAATCGTAAATCAAAAATCGAATGACCAATCCCTGGATAACAATTTCCCACGAAGACATCTACGAAAATCCGTGGATCAAATTGGAAGAACACAACGTCATTAACCCCGCAGGCGGCAAAGGGATTTATGGCAAAGTGCATTTTAAAAATACTGCCATCGGCATCATTCCGTTGGATGAAGAAAACAATACCTGGCTTGTCGGGCAGCACCGGTACGTGCTTAACGAATGGAGTTGGGAAATCCCCGAGGGAGGAGGCCCAACCGATAAAACTGTTTTGGAATCGGCCCAGCGTGAATTGCTCGAAGAAACCGGATTGAAAGCTAAGCGGTGGAAGGAAATCTTGAAAGCTCACCTATCCAATTCCGTTTCTGATGAGGTGGGTTATGTTTTTTTGGCGCAAGGGTTAAGCGAAGGCGATCATGAGCGGGAGGCCACCGAGGCCGACATGAAAGTTTGGAAGCTACCTTTTCAGGAGGCACTGAACATGGTGCTGGATGGAAAAATTACGGACAGTCTCAGTGTGATGGGTATTTTGAAAGTGGCGAGGATTCTTGGTTTTTAGTTGCTCATTGCCAAATCGTAACTTGTGAGTAAATATCTTCAGTCGCATCAACTCATTTTTAGTTTTGTCCGTATCCTACTTTTATTGGAAGTTCTCCGCGCAGTCACTTTTTTAGACAAAAGCTTTTTAAGTCTTTTTGCTTTGTCTTCCTTTATGAATTTACTCAGAGCCTCTTGCTCTTTTTTTGTCAAAGGTCTGCTGTTAACAACAAAGTCAATTCCTTCCGGTTCTCTAATTAGTCCCATGGCATTATTCTTTAAAATATTTGTCAACTAAAATTTGCGCTGATTCGGTCATTATCACCTTTAAATGCCCACCGAAATGGTAAGCTCCTAAGCTTCTGATGTAATGATCAATTAATATTGTCTTGAAGAAAAATGAAACGTAGCCCTGAAGATTATTTCGAAACGAAGTCTTGCAAGCGAATGCAACTAAATTCCCGAGAACTCCTTCGTAGATTTTATTTTGTCCAATGTTGAAGGGAGCACTTTCAACTAAATGCATGAATACATTGTCAGCTCTCACCGTGAAACTGATAAGTCCCCGAACTACTGCCGGATTGTTAACTATTGTCAGTTTATAAACTTCTCGGTCGTACTCTCTTAATTCCTGTGTCCAGTTAAACGACCATCTTTTCTTTTTTGTCACGGTTTTTAAGTCGGCCTTCGTTAATCTTGTTATGTCGGTCTCGAAACTGTCACCCGTGAAGGTGTTAACAATGGAATTGGTTAACGAATCTATCTCAAAATCAAGGTGTGTTTTTTGTCGCTTTTTCACTCCACAATTTACGGGTTTTTTAATAATTTTTCTTTAAAAAACCCTTGGTCTTTCTCGTCCTAATGGTTTTTTTATTGCCTCTGCAATTTACAAATTATCAACTCATCGTAGAAGAATTTTACTAATTTGGTGTATCAAACAAAGTAGAGTTAACCAGGTTATAGGTATAGCGGTATAGTTGCAAATGCCCCGGGTGTAACAATCTTGCTTACCGTTTCGTCATCACTCCGTATTTATTTCCCGGAAAGACCGAAAAAATGAAACAAAAAATGAAGTTATCAGTATCAGTATTGAATAACTTGTACCCGTAATTTCATACCCATGCCTAAAATCATCGAGACTCACAACATTGCCAAGGTTTACAAAATGGGCAACAACATTGTCAACGCCCTTCAGGATATTTCCATTTCCATCGACAAAGGTGAATACGTAGCCTTCATGGGGCCGTCTGGTTCAGGCAAATCCACTTTAATGAATATTGTTGGTTGCCTTGATTCGCCCACCAGTGGCACCTACATGCTCAATAGCCAGTTGGTAAGCGAGATGACGGAAAACGAATTGGCCGTTACACGCAACAAAGAAATCGGGTTTGTCTTTCAAACATTCAACTTACTTCCCCGTGCGTCAGCGTTGGAGAACGTGGCATTGCCGCTGATCTACGCAGGTTATACCAAAGACGAACGCGATGAAATGGCCATGGGCGCGCTCGAAAGTGTGAACCTTGCCGACCGTTATCATCATAAGCCCAACGAACTTTCTGGCGGGCAGCGCCAACGGGTAGCCATTGCACGTGCGCTGGTGAACAATCCCTCCATCATCCTGGCCGATGAACCTACGGGAAACCTGGATTCTAAAACTTCCTACGACATCATGAATCTTTTTCAGGAATTGCACGACAAAGGCAACACGATAATCATGGTAACTCACGAAGATGATATCGCTCACTATGCCCATCGCATCATTCGCCTCAAAGACGGCTTGATCGAATGGGACCGCAAGAACGAAAATGTAAACCGTGGCGAAACGGTGGCAGCACATTCTTGAGTCCGTAAATTATCTCTTCTTGAATAATCCGTTTTGAATTTTCACTTTTGTTGGGTGAAAATCTATACCAAAACCGGAGATGACGGAACTACCTCACTGTTTGGCGGCCTTCGGTTGCCGAAATCACACTCGCGTATTGATGCTTACGGAACGGTTGATGAACTAAACTCCTACCTTGGTTTGTTGAGGGACCAGCCCGTGAACACGAAGCGAAAAGAAATTTTAATCGAAATCCAAGACCGACTTTTTACGATTGGTTCCATGCTTGCCACGGAGCCGGGAAACACCAAGGTGAAAGTCCCACTTGTAAATGAAAGCGATATTGTTTTTCTAGAAAAGGAAATTGACAAAATGGACGAGCAACTCCCACCCATGAAATTTTTTGTGTTGCCGGGCGGCCACGAGTCGGTTTCAATCGGGCATGTGGTGCGCACGGTTTGCCGCAGGGCCGAGCGCCTGGTAATCGCCTTACACGAACAAAGTCCGGTAGATGCCTTGGTCATCAAATACCTCAACCGCCTATCCGATTATTTTTTCGTTCTTTGCCGAATGATTTCGCACGAACTGCACATCGAAGAAACTCCGTGGAAGCCGCGGATGAAAAAACAAAAAAAATAAATTTCAAATGACCACAGCACCAGAAGGGAAAGGAAAAATATTTTCCGGAAAATAATTGCAGACGTTGCCGCATAATCCAAAATTTAAAATTGCGGATTCCAAACTGAACGACTTAATTTATTTTGAAAATATTATTTTTGAATATTGGACTTTAAATCTTGAATATTGAAATTTTAAATCTTGAATTAATTTATGACCACAGCCGAAATCCACACCAAAAAAGGAGTAATGAAAATCAATTTCTTTGAAGAAGATGCTCCCAACACCGTCAAGAACTTTGTTGCGCTTGCTGAAAAAGGATTTTATGATGGCCTTACCTTTCATCGTGTGATACCCAACTTCATGATCCAGGGTGGCTGCCCCAATGGAATTGGCAATGGCGGTCCAGGTTATAAAATTGATTGTGAACTCACGGGCAAAAATCAGTACCATGATCGTGGTGTACTTTCGATGGCGCATGCGGGGCGCCATACCGGAGGCTCCCAATTTTTTATTTGCCACTCGCGCCAAAACACTTCGCACCTCGACCGCGAACATACTGTTTTTGGAAAAGTGTACGAAGGCCTGGATGTGATCGATGCCATCCGTCAGGGCGATGTGATGGAAAAGGTGGTGATTAAAAGAGAGGCCCAATCTTTAATGTAAGGGCATTGTCAAAACGGTCCCAACCCAACAAAGCACGTCCTCAAAACACAAATGTATATTCCTGATAGCACGAGCAATCATTGATTGGAGTTCTTCCTCAACAGCCCTATACTAAGCTTGCAACTCTTCGTTGTGCAGATACGATTTTCTTGCCATCAACACGTCTTTCGGTTCAACATGATCCGGATCAGGCACACAGCAATCCACAGGGCATACGGCAGCACATTGTGGCTCTTCGTGAAAGCCCGTACACTCCGTACATTTGCCGGAAACGATATAATAAAATTCATTGGAGACGGGAGCTTGAAGGGCCTTCGCATCAGACACCGCACCGTCTTCTGATTTCACCTCAGTCAATTTAGTGCCTCCAGCCCACGTCCATTCGCGGCCGCCTTCGTAAATGGCCGTATTGGGGCATTCGGGCTCACATGCCCCGCAATTAATACATTCTTCAGTAATCTTGATGGCCATGGCCTATGTTTTCAATAATTTCGCAGCAAAAATACGGTACAACAGTTTATCCTGCAAAAACAAAGACTTGTGCCAATGGTTCAAAAATGATAACGCCCGAAAAAAGAATTAACGCATTTGCCCAATTGGGCCAAAAGATCAAAAGCCTTACGGAAGAAGAATTAACCCATTTGGCGGACAACGCACGAAATGAAAACTCTTGGTTTGTCCCCGAAAATACCCGCCTGGCACTGCGGGGCATCTCTAAATTCTTAGATCGGGATATTCTTGAAAAATGGGTAACCCGCTATTCCTTCAACTCAATCACGTCTAAAAAAATTGGTGTGGCCATGGCGGGCAACATTCCGCTGGTTGGGTTTCATGACTTGATGTGTGTGCTTTTGGCAGGGCACATCCTTGTGGCAAAAACCAGTTCGCTGGATTCGGTGCTAATGAATTTTATCAAAGACAGTTTGATCGAAATTGAACCGGATTTTAAAGACAATCTGTTCTTTGAAGAAAGGTTAAAAAATATTGATGCTCTGATCGCCACGGGAAGCGACAACACCTCACGGTATTTCGAATATTATTTTAGAAACATCCCCCACATCATCCGCAAAAACAGGGCTTCGTGTGCCGTAATTTTAGGAGAAGAAACAGCGGAGGAGTTTAGGTTTTTAGGGAAAGACATTTTCAATTATTTCGGGTTGGGCTGTCGCAATGTTTCAAAAATTTACGTGCCTGAGGATTTTGATTTCATACCCCTGCTTGATAATCTCGCGTCCTATCAGCCCATCATCCACCACCACAAATATGTGAACAACTACGATTACCAAAAATCAATATTGCTGGTAAACCATACCCATTTTTACGACAATGGTTTTTTATTGCTCACGGAGAATATCAAACTGGTCTCCCCTATTTCGGTGGTCTATTACGAATCCTACCGAGACCAAGATGATTTAACTTCAAAGCTTGGCACGCAACAGGAAAAAATCCAGTGTATCGTTTCGGCAAAAGGCTGGTACAAAAAAAGCATCCCCTTTGGAGAGGCGCAGTTTCCGGAGGTGAACGATTATGCTGATGGAATTGACTCCATGTCGTTTCTCGAATCGGTTTAGTAGGACGGATGCAAAATCTCTACCCAACCCGTGTAGGATTTTCCCCCGGCACTAAGTCGGTAGTAATAAATCCCATCTGCTTCAGCACCACCGTTCCACCAGCTATTGTTGTAGCCATAACTATTGGACTCAAATACTTGTTTCCCCCAACGGTTGGCAATGATCATCGTGGCCTGATTGGGAGCGGCACTCGGCAGATTAATAATTTCGAAAGTGTCGTTCTTCCCGTCATTGTTGGGTGTAAAAATATTCGGAATAAAAATGCCCGAAGTTGTATTCAAAACAAGGCTGTAGGTCTTCGCACACCCGAGTGTATCGCGAATCGACAACCGGTAATCACCCGGATAAAGGTTGGCCGCGTTCAGTTCTACAATTTGGTTCTGGTTGTTGCGCGGTACCGTTACCCAAACTGAATCAAAGGTATTCCGGTTCTTCTGGCCTTGGATAAAAGGAGTGATCAACTGGAGTTTCAATTGATAGGGCTGTTCATTGCTCTCTTTAATACCAATCAGCATACTGCCACTCGGCAGATTGGGCAAGGAGGAAGTGCGGGCAACAAAAAGAGTATCTAATGAAGCAGTGGGCCCCGTGATAACAAACGATTGGTAAGCTGAAGAAATAGGTGTAGCGCAACCGGACGAGACCGACTGATCCTGGAAAAGATGAACTTGAAGGCTTCCGCTGCTCAAGTTGAGAATGTTTACCGTATCCAAGGCTTGAGTTTGGGTGATCGCTCCACTTTGCACTACGTTGCCTTGATGAATTACCTCGTAGCCATAGCTCACAGCCGGTGAGCCTTTAATTCCATATACCTTAAGGGTACCGAGTGTTTCGAAACAAATAAAGTTCTTGGCAATGAAATTGAAATTAATGGCTACCGGCCCCCCATTTACAGTGACCAAAGTCCGCGTAGGGCAAAGGGCACCCACCGGCTTGGCCACCACGTAATACGTGCCCTGCGAAAGACCGCTAAACGTGGCAGGGGCATTGCCAGCTGAAACGACAGTTTGAAATACTGTCGGGTCATTCGCTGGGTCTGTTGTGATGCCAATGTTGAAAGTGCCTGAAGAGGTGATGGTTGCCACCACACTGGCATCATTACCACTGCCGGTGCAAGACGGAGAACTCACTAACGTGGTAAAATTTACCAGGCCGGGAAAATTGATTAATAGTTTAAAATATTTTGTGCATCCGTTGGCATCAATCACGGTAAACTTATGCAGGCCTCCTGAAAGACCCGTAAACGTACTGTTGGCAGGAAGTGATGCATAGGCTGCACTATCCAATCGAAAGGTATAGGGCGAAGTGCCGCCTGTTATGGTTACTACTAGTATTTTCCCATCATTATTATTGCACGAGGCATCGGTGATAGTAAACGTTGAGGTAATATCGGCCGGCTGACTGATCACAACGGTAACTGCCGCGTTGCAGGGGTCACTTGAATTTCTGCGAACGCTTATTACTTGATTGAATAAGGGTGCAGTTCCTGCAGGCACTCCTGTAATTTGGCTTCCTGCCGTAAAGTTATTCCAGTTGATGCCATCCACCGACCACTGCAATAAATTTCCGGTTTCTCCGGGCACATCCAATTTCAAAGAGCCCGTTGCAGAACCGTAGCAAGTAGCATTGCTAACATTGGAAGCAATGGGTGTTCCTACGGTGCCGGACTGATCCACGGTAACCTGCCCAGTTTTTACACAAACTGTTGAATCGCCATAAGCTATTTTGAAGCTGTAAACTCCAATCGGAAGGTTTAAGAAAGTGCTATCGTTAAAGTTGGTTCTCGCAATGGTCAAGTTCGTAGAGGAAATTCCTTTAATAGAAATCTTTACACCATTAGGATTGACTGCGGGCACAAATGGCTTAATACTCATGATGATTTTGCCATTCGAGTTGGTGCAGGTTGCGGGAGATGGCTTAGGGGTGATCACTACGGTGGCACAAGTACCTGTGCCTCCCGTACAAAGTGGATCTGAGGCCAATAAAACATTTACCGTTATGGTAGCTGTCAATTGAGCAGTGCAAGAGCCACCGCTGCTAGCAAAAACATTAAAGGTGGTGGTCGCAATCAAATTTCCCGTAGGTAAATTAATAGTTCCTCCCGTCCCACTTATGGCAACGCCCACTAATACATTTCCAGTGTTATTTCTTAATTGATAAGAAACTCCAACCTCAGAAGTTGCAACTTGAATGTTTGTGGCAGTGCCCGTGCACACGGCAGCATTTTGGGCAGTTACGGCTAAGCCAATAGCAGGTTGTGCGTTTACAGTAACACTCGGCAACGTAGACATTAAGGTCGAGCAAACTCCATTTGAGGCGAGAATATTAAAGGTCGTATTGGCAGTTAAATTACCTGTTGGTAAATTTA
This sequence comes from Bacteroidota bacterium, assembly GCA_043758895.1. Classification (GTDB taxonomy): domain Bacteria; phylum Bacteroidota; class Bacteroidia; order Cytophagales; family Cyclobacteriaceae; genus ELB16-189. Next base: position 2,166 of record JAYVMP010000068.1, on the reverse strand, counting down.
TAGTTGCACCTGTTCCACTTACGTTTGCTCCGATTACAGCATTATTAGAATTATTTCTTAGCTGATAGGTTACACCTACCTCAGAGTTTGAAATTTGAATATTGGTTGCTGTTCCAGAACAGATAGTTGGAGATTGTGGTGCTATTGGTAATCCTGTATTTAACGAACCTCCCACCGTAATAGAAACCGTATTGGTTAATTGTACTGATGCACAAACTCCACTTGATGCAAAAACATTAAAGGTTGCATTAGCAGCCAACGCCCCCGTAGGCAAGCTTATGGTTGCGCCCGTGCCTGCCACCGATGCGCCAATGGCTGCATTGCCTGCATCTCGCAATTGGTAATTCACTCCCACTTCAGAAGTTGATACGGTGATAGTGCTGCTACCGCCTGTACATACTGGATTGATAGATGCTGCGGTCGCTAAATTTGGATTGGGATTAATATTAACGGTAACAGTCGCCAACGAATTCAATTGAATGGAACAGGTTCCATTTGAAGCAAGAATATTAAAGGTAATAGTTGCAGCCAAATTACCAGTCGGCAAATTAATAGCTGCGCCCGTGCCACTAGCAGTCGGCCCAATCAATGCATTATTTGAATTATTCCTAAGCTGATAATTTACTCCTACTTGAGAAGCTGCCACCTGAATATTTGTGGAATTACCAGAACAAATAGGCGAGCTTTGAGGCGTAACTACCAATGCAGCATTGATAGAACCCGACACGGTAACTGTTACCGTTGTTGAAAGCTGAACGGAAGCACATGCTGCCCCACCAGTGGCCAACACATTGAAGGTGGTTGTAGCCGAAAGGTTACCCGTTGGCAAACTTATAGTGGCCCCATTACCCGCAACAGCACTACCTACTAAAGCATTTGTTGCATCCCTTAATTGATAAGAAACACCTACTTCAGATGCAGCTACAGTAATGGAAGTTGCTCCACCCGAACAAAGTGGATTGAGGGCAGCCGCAACTGCCAATGCAGGATTCGGATTGATACCAACAGTAACTGTTGGAGTAGTGGTAAGCTGAACTGAACACGTTCCATTTGAAGCCAAAACATTAAAAGTCTTAGTAGAATTTAAATTACCAGTTGGCAAATTTAGCGTGGCTCCAGTTCCTGCAACTATTGGCCCAATGCTTGTATTGCCTGCATCTCTCAACTGATAATTCACACCCAGTTCAGAAGCGGCAATTTGAATATTTGTAGCACTTCCTGAGCAAACAGGATTAGTTTGTGCTGTTACAGTCAATGCAGAATTAATAGTTCCAGCTACCGTTACTGTTGCTGTATTATTTAACTGTACAGGTGTGCAAACTCCCCTTGTTGCTAACACATTGAAAGTAGTAGTAACTGATAGCACTCCTGTTGATAAATTTATTGTCGTACCAGTTCCATTTACAGCAGAACCTACTGCAGTAGCTCCCTTTCTAAGTTGATAGCTCACCCCTAATTCTGAATTAGCTACATCTATAGTAGTCGAGCCTCCATTACAAAGTGGGCTTAACGCAGCACTAACAGCAAGTGTAGCATTTGGAGGGTTATCAACCGTTATTGTTACGGAGCCAGCAATGGTTCCAGAACAATTTGCATCAGAAACTGATACTAACGAATAAGTAGTTGTTACTACAGGGCTAACCGGAATGGTAAACGTAGTAAAGGCTGAATTAATAGTAGCCGAAGTGGTAACTCCATCAGAATATTTAAATTTCCAAGGGGTAGCTCCAGTAAAGTTAACTGTTAAATTAGTACTATATCCCGCACAAATGGTAGTAGCGCCCGTAAGCGTTGCAGTTGGCAGGGCTTTGATGGTGATCGGGAAATTAACACTAGAGCCAACGCAACCAAAAGAATTTGTTTCAATTACACTTACATTTCCTGATCCTGCGGTAGCTCCCCAATTTACAGTTATGTTGTTTGTATTTGTACCGCTTGCCAGAACTCCTCCTGTTATCGTCCACGCATAAGTGCTGCCCGCTGAATTAATTACGCTGTATGCAACTCCAACTGATCCCGCGCAAACAGGCGTAGTACCCGAAATTATTGAAGTAGTTGGTTGCAGTTTTACCGTGATCGTCCCCACGGACGTGACCGTCCCACACCCGCCTGTTAACGTAACGGTGTAACTAAACGGGCTGCCAACTACTGTGGTCGGGGTGCCGC
>JAYVMP010000067.1:0-52673 GCA_043758895.1 Bacteroidota bacterium | reverse complement strand
GGAAACCCAAAGTACAGGTTGGTTAGCCAATTGCTTTCGCTGCTTACCGTAATCATGCTCATTCAGTTGGTGCAGGCAGCAGTGAATTCGCAAGTGTCTTTAAAGACTACGCCTGTTATTGATTTCTTCGTGCAAGTTGGTATTGCGCTTCTTGTGCTGCCCGTTGAAAACTACCTGCGGAAATTTATGTTACGAGGGGCAAAGATTGAAAACTAAACATCGCAAATTACAATACCTTGGTTGAGCGAATTAAGCTTGTCCTTCCTAGCGGGAATAAACTCTTGGGCAACAAAGCCCTTGAACCCAGTTTTCACGATGGCCTGCATAATGGCGGCATAGTTAAGTTCTTGGCTTTCATCAATTTCATGCCGGCCAGGCACCCCGCCAGTATGAAAGTGTGAAATGAATTTAGCGTGCTTGGTGATGGTTGCAATCACATCCCCCTCCATGATTTGCATGTGGTAAATATCGTACAGCAATTTGAAATTTTCGACCCCCAGCTTCTCGCAAAGGTTCACGCCCCATCCGGTATGGTCGCATTGGTAATCTTTATGGTCCACTTTGCTATTGAGCAATTCCATACTCACGGTGATGTTATATTTTGCGGCCAGTTTTAAAACTTGTTCCAGCCCTTTTGCACAATTTTCAAGTCCCTGTTCCAGCGAAAGCCCCTTCGCATTTCCGCTAAAGCAGATTACGTTTTTCAATCCTGCATCTGCGGCTTTGGGCAGGTTGACGGTATAATCCTGAATTAATTTTTCATGCAGCGATAAATCGTTGAATCCTTTTGTAAGCCCAAGGTCGCTTGCGTAGGCCATGGCGCAAGTGAGGCCGTATTTGGTAGCGGTTGACCACTGCGTGGGATTCAGCAAATCAATCGACTTGATACCCATTTCCTTCGCTGCTTCACAAAGTTTTTCCAACGGGATATCGCCATAACACCATTGACAAACACTATGGTTGATGTTGCCTTTCAGGTTGGCCGGGAGCGCGTTCATCGACTTTGCCAACTGGGGCAACCCAACCGAGCCGAGTGCTGTTGTTGCCATTGCAGTGAGGGCTTGTTTTCTGTTCATGGCGAGGTACTATTACAAAGTCCGAGGTACGATTTTTATGTAAGAATTCCAAGACATTGAAAAACTGAACATCGCCTAATGACAATTATTTCTCATTCCTGTAAACGACCCCCTCCTTCATCACGAATTTGATTTTTCGCAAATCGGAAATGTTTTTGGACGGATCACCTGTCACAATTACCAAGTCAGCAATAAATCCATCTTTAATATAACCTAATTGATTGTCGAGATGAAATGCTTTTGAGTTAACACTGGTCACCGCCTTCAGCGCATCCATCACCGGCAATCCATATTCGACCATCAATTCCAGTTCGAGTGCATTTTCTCCATGAGGGAATACACCCACATCGCCCCCCATCCCGATCGCCACGCCTGAGGCGATCGCTTCTTTAAAACTTTTTTTCTTGTTGGCCACCGCAACAGGTTCCGGCTGACTTCCTTTTTTCCATCCACGGTATTGGTTTATCATATCCACGGCTGCAATGGTGGGAATGTAGGTGACATTATGTTCCTTCATCAATTTTCCGATTTCCATGTCGATAAAATCTCCGTGCTCAATCGTTTCGGCACCGGCAAGCACAGCGCGCTTAATTGCTTCTTTGCTTTTGGCATGGCACACCATTGCGCGGCCGCTGCTGCGGGTTACTTCATTGATGAGCTTTAATTCGTCCAAAGTAAAAGATGGCTGGTCCTCACCTTTTAATCCCCAGCGGTAATCGGCATAAACTTTAATAAAGTCAGCTCCTTTGCCAATTTGGTCGCGCACCACACGGATCAGGTCATTGCCATCGGCCGGTTCAGCGCCCAGCATGATTTGCATGTCAGTGTCATATCCTTTTGGTCCATACGATCCGGTGGAAACAATGGCACGGCCGGCCACCATCAGGCGAGGCCCGGGGATTATTCCTTCATTGATGGCGCGCTTCAGTGCCACATCAGAGTAACCTGCGCCTTCTGTTCCAAGATCACGCGCAGTGGTGAAGCCAGCCATCAATGTGTTTTTGGCGTGCACAGTAGCTCGCGCTGTGCGATAGGAATCGGTTTCCTTCAGCACCTGGGTATCCCAATCGGTAATATTGTAAGGATACAAAAGCAAATGCGAATGACCTTCGATAAGCCCGGGCATCAAGGTGGAGTTGGGGTAATTGACTTTAATAGCATGGATAGGCGCAACAACTTTATCCTTCGGTCCTGACGAAATAATTTTATTGCCGTTGACCAGAACAGCCCAACCTTCGTGCATGGTTTCCCCATCAAATACCCTATCGGCAGTGATATAATAAGAGGTTGCATCTTGCGCGAAAACATTTGCATAAAGCAGGGTCAAGATGAAAAATTGAAGAAAGAATCTGGTCACTGGATTTTTTTTTAGGGTATAGACGAGGAAATCAGTAGCGAGTATGGCGCATCCAAAATTAAGTTTAAATCGCTTTCAGTGCCGCTTCGTAATTGGGCTCTTCCCCAATTTGCGGAACGAGCTCAGTGTATTTTATTTTTCCGGAAGGATCAATGACAACAATTGCCCGAGCAAACAAGCCGGCAAAAGCACTATCGGTAAGCTCAGCGCCATATGCTTGGCCAAATCCACGACCGCGAAAATCCGAGAGCGTGATCGCTTTGTCAATTCCTTCTGCTCCGCAGAAACGTTTTTGGGCGAAAGGCAGATCTTTTGAGATGCAAAGCACCACAGCGTTTTCTAAGGTGGAAAGATACTGGTTGAATTTGCGCGTTGAGGCTGCGCACACGCCCGTGTCCACACTTGGAAAAATATTGAGGATTATGTTTTTGCCGACAAAATCTTTTAGGCTTTTGTCGCTCATGTCGTTGGCAGTTAGTGTGAACGCTGGCGCAAGTGAGCCCACGGCAGGTAATGTTCCGATAAGGTTGGCAGTGGTAGGGCCTAGTTTGGTTTGTGTGTGCATTTATTATTTGAATTTAAGTTTCTTTTCACTAACCACACAAAGGTCTTAAAAATTCCATTGACGCGCCTAAACTCTCAAAATTCTTTGGTTGATAAGTTAAACGCAGAAATTAACCAACAATGTGGTGATAAGAAAGGGCTCAACTTAGCACATTGGATTAACCATCAAAAGTTATACTGCTTACATTTGTAAAATGAGACGCTCGTTGGGTTTTTTGCTTTGCTGGTTGGTAATGACGCAGTCTTTTGCCAAGGGGTATCAAACTTTTGAGGAAAATGGCAAGGTCGGAATGAAGGATGATGCCGGTCATGTAGTGCTGCCTCCTTCGTTTGAGGCACTTGGCTGGTCGGATGGAAATTTTTCGGTGATTGGAAAAGTAACGGGCTACCGGCTGGCGGGACGGTGGGGGATCATTGATCTTGAAAAGAAGTTCATTACCGAGCCCGACTATGAAAGTTTGGTTTATTGTGGTGGCGATTGCCTCGTGGCACGAAAAAAAATCAACGCAGCCTTCAGCAAGACGGGCTGCATCAATCTGAAAGGCGAAATCAAAATCCCGTTTATTTATGATGGCCTCCTTGTGCAGGGCCTTCGCGCCATTGTCTTTAATCTTGTCAACGCCCATTATTATTATGGGCTCACCGACTTAAGCCATCGCATTTTAATACCTGTTGCTTATAAAAGTATTCAGCCTCTTGGTTCCCTTCGGTTTGCTGTTGAAAACAGGGAAAATAAAATCGCCCTTTTTGGAGACGGTGGGAATGCCCTCACTGACTTTTCGATTGATAGCATTTCCACGATTTGTAAAAATCTTGCCATTATTTATCAAAATCACTTGGAAGGATTGATCAACCGCGATGGGGTTGTCAGACTGGAAACAAAATTCGCTGCCCTAAAAATAAATAAAGAGGGTAAAGTATTCGCACAGCTTCCGAACGAATGGCTTTTTATCAATAATAAAAATGAAACCGTTAAATCAGTTTTAGCTGATGAATTGAAATCCCTTGATGGGAATAGGTTGATCATCCGAAAAGGAAATGCTTTGGGTGTTGTCGATCGGCAACTGAATACGCTGGTGCCGATCGCGTTTGAAAGCTTGGCTGAAATTGCACCGGGGAAATATTTGGTAAAGCAAAACAACAAAGTTGGCGTGATTGATGAAAACGGAAAAGCCGTTGTCCCCCTCCGGTTTGATTCGGTAATTTTTCAAAATCGAAGTAACGTCTTTCGCACCTGGATTAAAAACTTGGGTTGGCAATTATTCGCCTCGGGCAAGCCACTGACCGGGAAATTTTATGAAGAATTAGGGCCTGCGAACGATGTTGGTTTTCCTGCCATTAGCAAAGGCTTTTCAGGAATGATAAATGCCGATGGGCACGAATTCATCCCTTGTACTTTTGACGCTATCGCCCAACCCGAGGATGGATTGCTGGCCGTGAAGTTTAAGGGCAGCTACGGGATCATCAATGCGAAAGAAGATTGGCTGGTGGCACCGCAAGCTTTTCCGTTGCGGGTAATTAACAAGCAGCACTACCTGCAGCTACAGCCTGGAAATAGATTCATCAAAACATACGCTGGGGAGATTATCTACTTCACTCCTTATCCGCTCGCATTCAATAAAGAAAACTTTACCGAATTTTTACCGACCGGATCGCTGAAGGTAATCAACTATCATGGCGCGGTTATTCAAGGGTCGTCCCTGCTCGAAAACGTACAAGAAATTTTCGCAGATCATGATGGCTTGCGTGGAATAAAAATGGATGGACGCTATGGTTTTGTTGACCAGCAGGGCCGGTTGCGCATTGCCAACCGCTACGATAGCATCGGTGAATTTCATGAAGGGCTTGCCGCGATCAAGCTGATTGGAAAATGGGGCTTTGTAAACACCAGCGATCAAATAGCCATCAACCCTAACTTTGATTATTCCAGTTATTTTAAAAATGGGGTGGCAATCGTTTCGAGAAATAAAAAATTTGGGTTGATGAATACAGTGGGTAAAATACTTTTATCCATGCGCTATGATGCTATCCAGCGATGGGCGGACAATCAATTTTTGCTGATCTCCTCCACGCGTCAAGGTCTTGCCGATGAACAAGGGAATGTGTTGGTCGAGCCCAGGTTTGATTCACTGCTCAAGGTAGGCGATGGGTTGTTGTTAGTTTGCCGTCAGGAAAAATGGGGGGCAACCACGGAGCAAGGATTAAATATTATACCCATGATCTATGACCATTTGGAGTACGACCCAGGCAATAAAATTTATATAGCTCAACGGAAATCCGAATGGAAAGAGGTAGCTGCCAACTAAACATAGCTTGCAATCTATTGCACCACCAGGGCAACGAGTTCTTTCTCAACACCCCAATCCTTGGCGAGCTTAAGCATGGCCGTGGCCTCCATCTCGGTGACGTACCCTTTCAGATTATTGGCCAGCCACACCATATTGATTAATTCGATCCGCTTATTTTTTTGATAGTCGCCAATGATTTCGTTGAGGTAGCTACGTGCGCGATCGAAGGCGGTGATGTAATCCTTCGAAATGAAATCGAGAGCCCAGGCCAGGGCAACAGCAGCGTCTAATTTTCTGGAAGTATCCTCCAAGTCAAGTTTCTCAGCTTCATCCAAACCGTGGTAATGAAAGATCACGGCCTTCAGGAGCATATAGACTTTCTTTTCCGCTTCGTTCATGGAGTTCAAAATTAAAGATTTAAAAATGCAAAATGGGAATAATTACTTTTTATCGTGCATTCATTCGTTTACAAAAAGGGCAGCAGCAATTTTATCGGCAAGCAATTTTCCTTTCGGTGTAAGCAGCAGGAGTTGATCTCTTTTTTCGAGAAGCCCGTTGGCAAAAAAGAGGTGTAGTACGGAGGTACTTTCTTGCAGCAAGTCATGATCAAACTCATTTTTTAAATAATCAATGTTACATCCCCAAGCGGTTCGCAACGTAGTGAGCACATATTCATTGATTTTATTGGCCCGGCTTAATACTTCTTTTTCAAAATGAACTTTGCCTTGCTCGATCGATCGAATATAAAGCGAATTGTTTGGAATATTAAATTGGCGGCTTGTGCCGTTATAAGAATGGGCACTGGGTCCGATGCCGAGGTATTTCTTTTGTTGCCAATAGCTGCTATTGTGTTTGGAATGGAAACCCGGCTTGCAAAAGTTTGAGATTTCGTAATGCTCATAGCCCGCTCCTCCAAGTAAGTCAATCAACATTTCCATTTGTGTAGCTGCTACTTCATCTTTTTCGGCTAAGAATTTTCCCTTTTTTTGCCGGTTTCCAAATACAGTTTTCTCCTCAATGGTGAGGGAATAGGCAGATATATGTTCAGGCATTAAGGCGATTGCACGTTCAATATTTTTCTTCCAGGCTTCATGGGGTTGGCCCGGCACGGCATAGATCAGGTCAAGGCTCAGGTTGGCAAAACCGGTTTTTCGAGCTTGATCGTAGCCTTTGATGGCATCTTGTGAAGTGTGCGGCCTGTTGAGAAACCTTAAAATATGGTCATCAAAAGATTGAATGCCAATGCTCAGCCGGTTGATCCCTAATTCCTTTAAGCGCAGCAGGTTTTCTGTTGTCAAGTCATCCGGGTTTGCTTCCAAGGTCATTTCCTTTGCCTCAACATGGTGATTGGCTCGAATCGATTTTAACAATTTTTCTAGTTCATGGCAAGAGAGCAGGGACGGTGTGCCGCCCCCGAAATAAATTGTTTCAATGAACTCACCTTCCAAATACTCCTTTTGCAGCAGCAATTCTTGGCACAATGCCTCCACCATTTTGCCTTTGCCATCTTGTTGGGTTGAAAAATGGAAATCGCAATAATGGCAAGCTTGTTTGCAAAAAGGAATATGAAGGTAAAGCCCGGCCATTGATGTTATTTCATCAGCAAAATTGAAATAAAGTTTTAATAAGTAGTTTTGTATTACTCTCCCATGGTAATTAAGCAATTTTTTTTTACTGTCATTTTCATCTTGTTCTCATTTCAATGCGGGATAGGAAAAGCACTTCAAACGGAAGGAGACATAAGGCCACAGTGGAAAGTATATGAAGGTAACAAATTGACCGACTTTAGCCGCCAGCCCACCAAGTCAATCCACTTTTCCCTTGATCTCGCGCACGCTAAGTGTCGCTATTTACAGATTGAAAGCCGAGCGGTTTTTTATCTGTTCATCAATACTACTTTTATTGCGCGAAACCGCGCACTTTATTTGAGCGTGGATAGTTTAAAACAAAAATATTCGGCTGTGATATTCGTCAGCATTTATCAACCCGAAGGTATCGGCAACCTGGAGACAACCTGGGTTTCCCCTTTGGCGAATAACCAGTTGCTCAGCTTGAAACGCCCAAGTCAAGCATTTTCTAATTTTATTTTAGTCGCCAGCTTAATCCTTACCATTTTTTTTACGGCACTGTTCCGGACCAACCCGCAACTGACCTTGGACTATCTTGACTTTCCAAAACTATTTTTTTTTAGGGACCGTGAAGAAAGCCAGATCACTTTACGGATCACCTCCAGCGTAAACTTGTTGTTTTATTTATTCTGCAGCCTCCTCACCTCCTTGGCCTTAATTACAGCGTCTCATTATTCCCAGGATAGACTTTCCTTTTTGAGGCGGTCCGCCTCCTCTACCACCGGTGAGGATATAGCGCAATGGATATTTTTGGCCTTCGCCATTTTGGGGTTGTTAATGGCCAAGCTGGCCTTTGGTGTGCTGCTGGCTTTGCTTTACAATTGGAGGGAAGTGGCCGGGTTTCAGTTTTTCAATTTTATACGTGTGCTTATCCTTTCGCTTTCGCTTATCGCGGTGGTGAGTATTTTCTGCTTCTCACTGAATATCAATGTCCCTTATTTTAATTTGTTGGAGTTGGGGTGCCTGCTTCTCGCGATGGGTGTAGGTCTGCTCTATTTTAAATTACTAACCCGCACTTCTTTCCGCTCGTTCCACTTATTTTCCTACCTTTGCGCATCAGAAATTTTTCCTTTAATGATTTTGATAAAGGTTTTATTGTTTTAGGTTCGAACCGCTACGTGTTGATATGACTGAAACAACCACTGACCGGATGCGCAAAGTAAAAAGCATCTTAGTCACGCAAGAAACTCCCACCGATCTCAATTCTCCTTACCTGAAAATGGCAGAAAAATTCAATGTAAAAATTGAGTTTCGTCCGTTTATCCAGGTTGAGCCCGTGGCGGCAAAAGAATTCCGCAAGCAAAAGGTGGAAATCCTTCAATACACCGCCATTATTTTCACCAGCCGGAATGCAGTTGATCACTTTTTCATCCTCTGCCGTGAATTGAAGTTAGAGATGCCTCCCGAGATGAAATATTTTTGTATCTCGGATCAAACATCGAATTACCTTCAAAAATATATCGTCATCCGAAAGCGGAAAATTTTTACAGGTTTAAAGGACACCAAAGACTTGCTCGAAATTTTAAAAAAGCATAAGAACGAAAAATTCCTCTACCCTTGCTCGGACATTCGGAAAAATGACATCCCCGATTTTTTAAAGGAAAATGGTTTTAATTATGCCGAAGCAATTATCAACCACACCGTAGCAGCCAATCTCAGCGATTTGAAAAATGTTTACTACGATATTCTTGCGTTTTTTAGTCCTTCAGGTGTCAACTCGCTCATGGTCAATTTTCCTGACTTCAAACAAAACAGCACACGGCTTGCGGCCTTTGGCCCCGCCACGGCAAAGGCTGTAAGGGAAAATGGACTCGTCCTTGATATTGAGGCTCCGCTGCCCAATGCCCCCTCGATGGCAGGCGCTTTGGAGCTTTACATTAAAAAGGCAAATGGCTTTAAATAATTAAATGCTACGCAAAACTAATAATGTGGCGTCATCGCCAAAACCAGCGAGGGAAGCGGAGTGGGGCGAGCGATTCCCAACACGGAAGATTGCCCTGCCCGAAAGCACAACCCGATCGGAGATGATCACAATGACTTTCATTATCTTTGCGTAAGCCCATTTAAATAACTATTTAAGGATTAAGTTTTTAGCAAGAAGTATATTTTATTACACTTTAATTACATGATGGTTGATAGTGTAAAAGTAAATCACCTATCTTTATCCCTCCATATTTTTTAACCTAATGGTGAAGCGATTATTATTAGTGTGTGTCGGGTTGATGAGTTTTATGCTGCATGTTTCCGCGCAGCAGGATCCTCAATTCTCTCAGTACATGTTTAATACTATTTATTATAACCCTGGCTTTTCTGGCGTTGAAGGAGTTACCAAAATCACAGCGTTGAACCGGAGCCAATGGACAGGTTACACACCTACCTATGGCGATGGGGGAGCGCCTACAACGCAGTTGATTACATTTACAACTCCAATCTATAAGCTGAATAGTGGTTTCGGTGGATACATAGCTCACGATAATTTGGGGCCTTACAATAACCTTGAGGCACAAGCTTCCTACGCCTATCATATCGGGATAAAGAGTAGCAAACTAAGCCTTGGGGTGCGAGGAGGTATTTTGTCGCAAACCATTAACACAAATTATTTTAGGGCGGTTGATCCGGAGCCCTTTCTTAATGGAGGTTCTCAATCTCAGATAAAGCCCGATTTTGCCGTGGGTGCCTTTTGGCGAAGCGAGAAATTTTATGCCGGGGCAAGTTTTAACCATTTAACGCACGCTACATTTTCATTTGGTCAATCGATACGGAATCCTTTGAAAACCCATTCTTACATTACTGGCGGATATAACTACGAAGTAAACTTCGATCTGAAATTCCAGTTCTCTACTTTAATTCAAACTGATTTCACTACCACTACTGCCAATATCTCCGCCATTGCGTACCTGAAGGATACCATGTGGGGAGGTTTATCCTTCCGCCAAGGAGATGCGGCTATCCTTTTGTTGGGTTATAGTTTCCTTAAAGATAAGTCGCTAAAATTGGGTTACTCGTTGGATTATATTGTTAAAGACCAGGCGGCAAAGCAACCAACCTCTCAGGAGTTCATGCTCATGTACGAGCTCCCAACTCATGTTGGGCCTGGCAAAAAAGTTGTTCGCACTCCACGCTACAGACACTAATCAAAAAGATTTTTTTGGGTTTATTAAAGATTTTGCAGAATTTGGTAACCACGATTTTTAAAAAACACCAAAAAAAGAATAACTTTCGAATCTGTTCGTTGGCTTTAAACAAGAAATCACCAGAATATTACTTAATATGATCGGTATGAATAAAATAGTTTATCGCAGAGTTCTATACAGCATGTTGATCTTGGCAGGCGGTTTGATCGTTGGCTCTTGCGGCCTTTTGGGGATTGGAAAGAAAAAAGGCGGGGGCGATGCGCAAGGCGAAGTGGTAGGCCAGTCAACCATAGAGAGACGCGAAGGATGGGCAATGGTTGTGCCCTATGGAATGGTGCCGATTCCTGCAGGTACATTTTACATGGGCCAGGCCGATGAAGATCCGGCCTCTACTCAGATCAACTTCAACAGGCAAATTACGATTGGCCCACTGTTCATGGACGAAACTGAAATTACCAATGATGAGTATTTGCAGTTCAGCACTTTTTTCCTCGGTGCCGAAGGCGGTGCACAACTCACTAATTTTCCTCAGGTAAGCCAGCAAGAGTTCATGGCAAAATATTATCCGGACACCACAGTTTGGATGAAGGACTTTACCCATCACATGGGCGATCCGCTCGTTGATTATTATTGGCAACATCCCGGGTATAAAGACTACCCGGTGGTTGGAGTAAGCTGGGAAGCCGCTAATTTCTTTGGGAAGTGGAGGTCTGCATTTCTGAATGAGTGGCGGCAAGTAAATGGGGGCCAACCTCCGATGCCTTCATTCCGGTTGCCCTCCGAGGCAGAGTGGGAATATGCTGCCCGTGGCGGTCGCCCAATGGCAAAGTACCCCTGGGGGAACCCTTACATCCGAAACTCAAAAGGTTGTATGTTGGCCAACTTCAAACCGGGCAGGGGAAACTACTATGACGATGGATTTGCCTATACATCACCGGTGGGTATCTATTTCCCTAACGATTATGGATTGGTGGATATGGCGGGCAATGTTTCCGAATGGTGTCTTGATGATTTTTATGCAGCCTCCGTTCCAACGGTCTGGGATCTTAATCCCCAGTTTATCGACAAGGCCGCCTATGACAAGCAAGGCAAATCCAAAGAAAAATATAATGCACGCAAAGTGATCCGAGGCGGATCCTGGAAAGACATTGCTTACTATTTGGAAACAGGCACCCGTACCTACGAATACAAAGATTCGACCCGGGCTTATATTGGATTTCGATGCGCCATGACGAATTTAGGTCGATCTTCAGGCGCGGAATTTCAATAATTGAAAACTTAAATTATATTTAGAAAAAAATCGGACTAAACTTAAATCCCTAAGAACCATGGCAAAGAAAAAAGGCGGTTTTGGCGCTCTACTCTATGAAACTATAATGCCCAAAATTTATGGCATCGGTGCATCCGTTGTTATTGTTGGTGCACTTTTCAAAATCCAACACTGGAACGGTGCTAACGAAATGTTGATCATCGGTCTCTCCGTAGAGGCTGGTATCTTCTTCCTTAGTGCGTTTGAGCCCAAACACGCTGAAGTGGATTGGAGCAAAGTATATCCAGAACTTGCCGAAGATTATGAAGCCCCCGCTGTGCAAACGGCTACCCGCATCAGCAACAGGCCTGGCGCAGGTGAATCTCCTCTCCTCAAAATTGATGAGATGCTCAAGACCGCCAAAGTAGATCAAAACCTTCTCGATAATTTGGGCAAGGGATTGACCAACTTAGCGACCTCGGCTTCGCAAATGAACAACTTATCAAATGCCGCAGTGGCCACCAACGAATACGCAAAAAATGTTCAGGCAGCCTCTACTTCGCTTAGCGAAATGAACAAGTCTTACGGTGTCGCCATGACTGCCGTTAAGGCCATGTCCGATGCATCAAAAGATACCAGCGAATACCATAAGCAAGTTCAGTCGGTCACTAAGAACCTGGCTGCCCTCAATACCATTTATGAAATGGAACTGAAAGATGCCGATTCGCATGTAAAGAACATGAACAAATTCTATGAGAGTTTGACCGGAGCAATGCAAGGCTTATCTAAAGTGGGTGACAACACCGCGAAGTTCACTTCTGAACTAGGCTCACTTACCAATAACCTTACTGCACTTAATAAGGTTTACGGCAGCATGTTGACGGCCATGAAAGGCTAAATAGAAATTGAAATCATTAGATTTATTTACCCACTATAAACTAATAAACCATGGCAGGCGGTAAAGAAACCCCGAGGCAAAAGATGATTGGCATGATGTACCTCGTGCTCACAGCGCTACTCGCGCTTAATGTGAGCAGTGCCATTCTAGAAAAATTTGCCATTGTAAATACAACATTGGAAGACCTGGTTGCTGAAGACCAAAGCAAAAATTCAAAGAAGCTTGACGGCATTGTGAGCGCCACGAGCAAGGAGCCAAAAGTTATGGATGCTAAGGAAAAGGCAAAAAAAGTAAGAGAGATCACTAAAACGATGGTTACTTACTTGGGTGGTATTAAGAAAAAAATTAAGACAGGTTCTGGTCAAAAGGAACTCGAAGGAGAAGAATTGGTTTCAAACTTAAACAATCCCGAGGAAGTGATGTTGGATAGCAGGAAACCAGAGGCTGGGTTAGAATACGAGAAGAAATTGAAGGGCTATGTAAGGGATTTGAATGACATTATGCAGTTGAAAACTCCTTTTGTTAAGTTAAATAAAAAGGCAGACGATTTTCCCGAATTCAAGAATGATCCAAAAGAGGCAAGTAAAAATTTCCTGGAATTTTCCTTTGAAGGCACTCCTGCGATGGCAGCAATAGCTGTGCTTAGCCAAATGCAAACCGAAGTTCTTGAATATGAAGGGGCAGCTCTCGATTCATTAAATGCTATAGCCGAAGGAGTGGTCACTAAATTCGATCAATTGGTGCCTATGGTTCAAGCTGAATCCAATACGCTGGTTGCGGGACAGACTTATGAGGGTAATTTGTTTGTTGCGGGTGCATCTTCAGGATTAGTTCCGGTAATGTTTAAGGATGGCAGACCTCTTCCTGTTGAAGATGTTGATGTTGGCCTGGGTCCTTCGAACAAAATAAAAATGGGAAAGGTGAAATTTCCTGTGGGCGCATCAAATTTTAATGCGAGCGGTATTGCAGAAATGTCTTACAGAGTAACGATCAATTTACCAGGGAAGCCACCTCTTGATCAGACGATAAAGTACAAGGTGTTAAGGCCGACTCCTATCTTTGGTTCAGCAGCGGCAGCCACTCTTTATAGAGATTGCGGCACTGAGGTAAATGTGTCCATCCCAGGCCTTACTGATTTGTCTGGCTTGGATTTGAGTGTGCCCGGTGAACAAGGCAAGGCGTATAAACTTGCACCAGGAAAGTTTGCCATCTTGCCTACACGTGCCCAATGTAATGTGAATGTAAATTTGAATGGCCAATCAATAGGAATCCAAAAATTTGAAACACAGGATGTGCCCATGCCGATTGCAAAATTAATGTCAGGCCCTAATACCATAGATATTTCAAAGGGCATACCGGCAGGCACCCCATCGATCCGCGTTGAACCTGAAATAATTGATTTGATTTTTGCAAAGAATAACAATAAGGACAACAAGTATTTTGTGTCTAATCTGATTCTTCAGATTAACGGAGGTTCGCCAATCACAATAAGATCTGGGACCATTCCGTTAAGCCAGTATAATTTGAAGAAGGGTGATAATATAACAGTCTCCCAGGTTCAGGTTCAACGTCCGGCTTACGATGGAACAACCAAGCAGGTAAATGGATCGAAAATGAATGTTAACTGCAGGATAAATTAATTTGAAATAAGATGAGGAGGATCCCCCTATTTTTTAGTCTTTGGTTGGCACTAGTGCTTGGGTCGTTTGCTCAAGATACCATTTCGAATCCCAATTCATTGGAAAAGATTCCTTATTATGAGCAGTTATACCGTTTTAGGGTGAGCAGGGTAATTGATCTGAATGAAAAGCAAAATGCGGGGTTTAATTCTCGAAAGTCATCTATAACTAAATTGATTATTGACCTTTTGGGCGAGGGTAAACTTCACACCTATGGGGGTAACTTAGGTGATCCAGCAGACTTTAAGGAGTCAGTTGCAGATACCACGGCTCTTAAAATGGCTGATAACTATGTTAAATCGCAGACGCAAGGTGATTGGAGTGCAACTAAGGATTACTTGGCTGGAGATATGGTAATTTTTCAAGGCAATGTTTTTCGTGTACGCAACAATATCACAGGTGCTGCTTCAAACACTAATCCTCAAGCAAGCGGAGCAATTTATGAAGACTTAGGGCCTATGACTGTTAACTTAGCTCCTTCTAACATTGTTGGACTTGAGTTGATAGAGGATGTGATCTTTGACAAAAGAAGATCACGCTTATATTATGATATTCTCGCCTTTGGAATTGTTTTGCAGGATGAAAACAGCTTGGAGAAGTTGAGCTATCGGTTTTATATTTCCTACAAGGAATTGATGAAGGAAATTAATCGTCTTGCCCATAGTAAGGATTTGAATGAAAGGCAGAGGGTGTTGTGGAGAAATAGGTATAATCCCTCTGAGAGCAAAACTTTTGCAGAAGCCTTTAAATTGCGACTTTTCCATGGTGTTATTAGGAAGGTAGAAAATCCGGATGACGACACCATTCTACAGATTTTTGCTAATAACGGAAGGTCTTATTCGGAGGCTGTTTTTGCGCGGTGGGAACAGGAAATGGTGCTGATGGAAAAGGAACATAATCTTTGGGAATTTTAGTAACAGCATACGGTATTTTAAGGCTCCGCAAGGAGCCTTTTTTATTTACACAATAATTGGGCATAATGATTAGAGAAGGCACAAAGCAGGATTTGCCTCGCGCGTTAGAACTGATTAAAGAACTGGCTTTGTTCGAAAAATCAGCAGATCAGGTTTTTAATACAGTGGAACAAATGGAGCAAGATGGATTTGGCCCCAATCCTGTTTATGGATTTTTTGTCGCTGAGACCAATGAAGGAATTGTTGGGTTGTCCCTTTACTATTATCGTTACTCAACCTGGAAAGGCAAGCGGCTTTACCTGGAGGATATCATTGTTACCGAGGAACAAAGAGGCAGAGGATTAGGTAAATTATTATTCGAGCGCACCATGAAATTCTCTGTGGAACAAAACTGCTCGGGTATGATGTGGCAGGTTTTGGATTGGAATGAACCGGCCGTTAAATTTTATAGATCCTATGGTGCAAGGCTTGATGGCGAGTGGTTAAATGGGCACCTTGAGGCAAGTGAAATCAATTTATTCTTTAAGAATTGATATACCTAAGTTTAAATATATGATTTAAACGTCAAATCAGGCCTCTTGCAATAGCGTATTGAAAACCACATGACGATCCCTAAATCTGGCCCGATGCTCTTCAACCAGATTTTTTCCCTCGTTGTTTAAGTAGTGCACGATCTTTTCTATGGCATCTGAAAAATATTGGATGCTGTACGAGACCGAACTTTCATCTTCGTGTGTCAACACCTTGTAAATTTTATACTCAACAAATGCATGGGTTTCCATAGCCTTAGGCAAGTAATATTCTTTTACCCAAGCTAACCACTCAGCTTCGATCTCTTTATCGATTCCAACGGTAACGTTATACAGTAACATCAGTTTGGTCTATATAATCTTGTAGATATGAAAATGTGCTTGACAGGGTTCCGTTTTGTGCCAGTGTCCCCCGTTCAATAACTGCACCGATATCCTCATTAAGAAGTGGTTTTAAAATTTTATCGATTAGGTCCCTGCCAAATTCCTCCGAAGCACTTCGCGGAAGTTCGCACGGTAAATTATCTACGGCCATTACAGTTAAGAATTCTTCGTTTGATAGCGAGGGTTCAGTAGTATCAGTGGTTGGATTGTAATCGTAGATTGGATCGGGTATCGAGCTTGGTTTTTTTGTGCAGGGAACCGAGCCGTTGATATCGCAGGTGATGTCTGCTACGATTTTTATTTTAAAATCAGAATTGAGAATGTCATCTCGGGTAAATAATTTGGGTGCCTTCGGGTTCCAATAGGCGCCAGCGATAAGAATGTCGGCAACTTTTGTAAACTTTCTAAAATCCGAATCGTATCGCTCGGGATATTGATGGAACTCTTCACGGTTAAAGTGTTTTCCTCCCTTATGGGTATGATAGTCTGAGCTGCTTAATTGAACATAAACGGGTTCTGTATTTGTCTGGGTTAAGAAGTCGTGCGGATTCACTTTTCTAATCCCCGCAGTGTCCAACGTTTCCATTGCCCCTTTTGCCACGCGGCCTGCACCGGTGAGGATTATTTTGATTGGTGGTAATTTCACTTTGCGCAGCTCTAATTTTAAATCATTGATGTCAAAACATTCAAAGGCCCTGCGCAGTGAAAATTTAGAATAACGGTTTCCGTACACCCAAAGGCCGTTGTAGGCGCCAACAATTCCTGCATATCGGCCAAACGCTACAAGCCTGTTTCCTTGACTGTCTTTTAGGGCTTCGTAATCGATCAATCTGATTTTTTTCTTGATCACCTCCTGCAACAGGCCACAATTGTAGGACTGTTTCTTCATGGTATGCGAAAAGAAAAGATAGGTTTTTCCTTCGATCAGATTTTTAATGGGAACTTCTTTAATCCCCATCAGAATATCGCAATCCCGAATTTCGCCAAGGGTTATTCCTAATGCCTCATACTCCGAATCTATATAGCACCTTATCTCACTGGGTTCGCAAATTATTTTCACATTTGGGAAACGTTGCTCAATCTCTTCCGCTTGCTGAGGTGTAAAGGCAACCCGTTTGTCGGGCGGGTTTTTGCCCTCCAGGATAAGGCCTATCTTTATCTTGAGGGACTTCATAAATCAGCTTTCGAACAGTCCACCCAAAAGTGAACTGGATTCTTTCCGGCTATTGCTCCCGTAAGGGGAGAGTGCTTGAATCAATTTTCGGATCGGCATGGACTGCAACCAGACTTTTCCGGTGCCCCGTAGGGTAGCAAGGTATATTCCTTCACCACCAAAGATCATTGATTTCAGACTTCCTGTTGTTTCTACATCAAAGTCGATTTGTGACTCAAAGGCAACTACACAACCGGTGTCAACGCGAAGTGTTTCCTGGTTAAGTGTTCGTTCGATTACGGTACCTCCAGCATGGATGAAGGCTTTGCCATCCCCTTGTAATTTTTCTAAAATAAATCCCTCACCGCCTACCAAGCCTGCACCAATTTTGCGGTTAAAAAAAATGGAAAGCTTCGTGCCGTAGGCAGCGCAGAGAAACCCATCTTTTTGTACGATCAGTTCTTGGCCGGGACATTGCGCAAGTTCTATGGGAATCACCGTGCCCGGATAGGGAGCTGAGAAACCAACCTTAGCTTTTTTATTTCCACGATTAGTGAAGTGCGTCATGAACAAGGATTCCCCCGTAAGCAAACGACTACCGGCAGATATTAATTTATCGAATAACCCTTGATTGGGGCTTGAACCATCGCCCATTTTTGTTTCGAATAAAATCCCATCTTCCATGAATAGCATCGCCCCTGCTTCTGCAATTACCGTTTCCATTGGATCGAGTTCAACTTCAACAATCTGGATGCTTTCTCCTTTAATTTGATAATCGATTACGTGCGATGAAGGCATAATTATTTTTTGTTAGTGAAGTAATAGGATACACCAAATGTTAATGTGCTATTCAAATTTAAACCAACAAAATTGGATGAACTTGCAGTTGATAAGTTTTGGTAATGGCCGTAGCTTAAACCGCCCAAGCCAGCACTAAATCCCAAATTGGGTGAAGGAAAAAAAATAAAGTTTGGCTGAAACCCAACTGAAATATTATAGTATGGAGTTTGCGTGGTTTGTAAAACTGAAACAGTAGTTGTTTGCTTGTCTGTTACCCGCAAAAAATTCAAATACCCATCCAAAGCGAAAAAGAATTTCTCAGAAATCTGAAAATATCTTCTCAAAGATGATCCAATGCCAAATGAACTAAGCGTGTATTTTAAACCGGTGTATTCATAGTAAGAATTAGAATAGTTTATGGTGCCAATGAGGGCATATTTTTCGTTAATGAAATAACCAAAACTCGGACCGATTGAAAAATTGTTATTGGTAATTAGGGAGTTAGAACCATTTCCGTTTTGGGAACAGATACTAAAGTTACCCCCAAGAATCTTAACACCTTTAGCTAATTGGGCCGAAACAGCAAACGAAACAAGAAACAGCAAAATCAGTAAAAATTTTTTCATGCGTTACTATTTATTTTTTATGGTCACATGGAGTGCCCAAGGCAATTATCATACCGCTGAGTCTGCTTTGCTGATAGGCATTTCATGTTATTTTTTCTTTTTAGCTTTTTTTAAGTTTTCGTAATCCTCGCGTTCAGCTAATTTTTTGTCGTCAACATTTTCGTTAAGAAATTTATTTAATTTCTCAATAGGCAAATTTGATTTTAGTCCACCAAAACTGTCGATGGAAACTTCAAATCCGTTTAACTCCTGATGAACACGAGGTTTGCGTTGTTTTTTTGGTTTGATTTCTTTCTTGGCCATGATTATTGCTTTACGATACTTTTGCTTTAATGGTTTCTAAGGCAAATGAAATTCTCTTTATCGTTTCGGCTTGTCCGATGATTTCAATGGTCATCATCAAGTCTGGGCCTGAGGCGCCACCGGTTAATGTCATGCGTAAAGCCTGCATGATTTTGCCTGAAGCTATGCCTGTTGATCGAGCTGTTTTTTCTAATCCGACTTTTATTGTTTCAGAATCGAACGAGTTTAATGATTTTAATTCAAGGATAAATGATGACAAGAATTTGGCGGTATCGTCATTCCATTTTTTTGCTATAATTTGTTCATCGAATTGGGTTGGCGCAACAAAGAAAAATTTCCCTTGCTCCCAAAAATCCTGAGGAAAAGTTATCCGTTCACTCATCACTTCGCAAATCTTAACCGCTTTTTCCGATGAACAAGTTATGTTTTCTTTTTCCAATGAACTAAGAAGGTATTTTGTCAATTCTTCATTTGATTTTGCCTTCATGTATTGCTGGTTGTACCATTGTGCCTTATGAATATCGAATTTTGCTCCAGCCTTGCCAATTCGTTCAACGGTGAAGGTGTCAATCAGCTCTTGCATCGAAAAAATTTCTTGCTCCGTTCCGGGGTTCCATCCAAGAAAAGCGAGGAAATTTAAAAGTGCTTCAGGCAGATAGCCATTCTCGCGAAAGCCTTTTGAAAATTCTTTCGTCTTTGGATCAGTCCAGTTGATCGGGAAAATCGGGAAGCCTGCTTTGTCAGCATCGCGCTTGCTAAGTTTGCCGTTGCCATCAGCTTTCAGCAACAAAGGCAAATGCGCAAACTGCGGCATCTCTTTTTCCCAGCCTAAAAATCGATACAACAAAACGTGAAGTGGAGCGCTGGGCAACCATTCTTCACCGCGGATAACGTGCGAAATTTTCATCAAATAATCGTCCACTACATTGGCCAGATGGTAGGTTGGCATTCCGTCAGATTTCATTAGCACCTTGTCATCAACTTGAGTGGAATTTACGCTTACATCGCCCCGGACTAAATCCTTCAATTTTATTTCTTCATTGGAGGGGACTTTTAACCGGATCACAAAACCTTCGCCCGTTGTTAGTTTTTGGTTCACTTCGCTTTCCGAAAGCGTGAGCGAATTTTTCATTTGCAGGCGTGTGCCGTGGCCGTATTGTTGGTCTGAAGAACCCTGCTTTTTCAGCCGCTCGCGCATCGCTTCCAATTCTTCTTCGGTATCAAAACCATAATAAGCCTTGCCCTGATCAATCAGTTGTTCTGCATATTTTTTATAGATTTCTTTCCGCTCGCTTTGGCGGTAGGGAGCGTAAGGTCCACCTTTGCCCACGCCTTCGTCAATTTCAATGCCTGCCCAGGCCAGCGACTCTAAAATGTAGGCCTCCGCACCTTCGACAAACCGATTTTGATCAGTGTCTTCGATGCGCAAAATCATGGTGCCCCCGTGTTTTCGGGCGAGCAAATAATTATACAATGCGGTGCGCACCCCACCGATGTGAAGTGCCCCCGTAGGACTTGGTGCAAAACGTACGCGGACTTCTCTCATGGAATTAAAATGAGTCCAAAGTTAAAGAATTGAATGATCTAAAATCACCCGCTCAATGAGAAGAATAGGAGTGAGATCATTTCATCGCAATGCAAGAAATCTCCACGTTTACATCTTTGGGCAGTCGACTTACTTCTACTGTTTCGCGGGCCGGGGGTTGGTTGTCAAAATAAGAGCCATACACTTCGTTCACTTTGGGAAAGTTGTTCATGTCCGTAAGAAAGATGGTGGTCTTCACAACGTTTGAAAAATCCATGCCACCTGCTTTTAATACCTCCGAAAGATTCGTCATCACCTGCTGTGACTCATCACTAATATTGCCGGTAACCAAATTACCTGAAGGTTTTTGGATCGCGACCTGACCAGAGATAAAAAGCATATTTCCCACTTTGATCGCCTGGCTGTAAGGGCCGATCGGCTCGGGGGCATTTGCAGAATAAACAACTTCTTTTGCCATAATCTTTTTTTACTTTTGGTCAAATATCAGAAATCTTTTCGGTTACGGCTATGGAAATTTTGGTGATCGGAAGTGAGCAGAATTTATTGGAATGCCAGCAAAAATTTGGCGAAAACCATCTCTATAAGTTAGTTGAAAATAACCTCGATACGGAAGCTCTACTAAAGGGTATTGACGTTGTATTTGACTTTCTTATTCCAGATCAGCCCAAAGACATCAAGATCTATAATGATTTTGCGGGAGTTGCATTTTTAGATAGTTCTAAAACTACGTTGAACGTGTTGCTTTCTGAAAATAATGGAAAGGTTATTTTTTTTGGATTTTGTGGAATCCCCACCTTTTTGAACAGGAAAATTTTAGAAATCACACGGGTTGACTCAAGGGATCAATTGAAGTTGCAAGAAACCTGTTCACATTTAAACACAGATTTCGCTATAGTGAAAGATCAGGTGGGTATGGTTACGCCACGCATTATTTGTATGATTATTAATGAGGCTTATTTTGCGATCAAGGAAAACATTGCTTCACGAGCGGATATTGATCTCGCCATGAAACTCGGAACGAATTATCCGTTTGGCCCTTTTGAATGGGCTGCTCGCATCGGAATAAAAAACGTGTATGAATTGCTCAAAGCCGTTTATGAAAACGCCAAAGATGAGCGTTATAAAATTTGCGAGTTGCTCGAAAGAGAGTCCAAGTGATTTCACCTTAGGGCAATATTTCCTTGCGGCTTTGCGCGACACTACGCCACCTTCATCGCCACAAGCCCTTTGGTTTTATGCATCTTCACCTCAAACTGCCGCAGCATAAAATTATTCATCCGGTTTTCGGCCAGGTCGGCATGTCGGTTCAGCGGAAGAAATACGGTGAGGTCCAATACGGCCTGAACAAATAATTCCTGTTTACAAAATTCGTTGATCCATGCTTCAAAGGTAGCCGCCCATTCAGCTTTGTATTTTTCCTGGTGATCGCGGCCATCCCAAACAAATTCTAATTGGTTGTTGCTGTATTTAAAACGATAAACTCCGGACAGATTCTGATAGAAGTTATAAAGAGGCTTTAAATTTTGACAACTATAATTTTTGACCTTCAAACTAAAGCTATCCATCAAGCCCAATGGGTTGCTGTGCCGCTCAAATTCGGATTTGACTTGTTCGATTAATCGGGTAAGCAACTCATCCTGAAGGAAAAATTGTGCTTCCTCAAGAAGATAGTTCTTGTCCAGCGAAAAAAACTTGCGTATCAATGGCAATAAGGTTTTGTAAAGGTAATTATTTTAAAGTACGATTTTGTGAGTGATCCGGAATGGGGTGTACGACAGTTTTGCATTAGTTCAAATTGAGGTTACAGATCAATTTTTTTACGGTATCCCATTTCCCACTGCATTTAGCTGCTCTTAGGGTTGCTACTTGTTGCGCCCCTTTCAAGGTCCATCGCTGGCCTGACCGTTTCAAGCGGACTTGGATGACATGGCGGTGGGCGGCCTCTACCGGGCCCGATCCTATGAGCAGTCCCTCTGTCCCTGTAAGTTTTATATTTCAGCAGGGAGCGGTTGTTTTCATAATAGGTCAACGTAGCGCGTTTAAGTTCAAGTGATTTTCCGCTGCCGAGGCCTTCGATTTCATGCAGCACTTCATCGAGTTGATCATTGAACAGCCTGTCTTCTTGTTGGGCAACCCACTGCTTTCGTTCACCGGGCTGGCCAAATACTTCTGTGAGTTTGATCTCGAAACTGATCGGTGGGCGGCCGCCACCCCTGACAACTAAAGAGTTTGGAAGAATTATTCAAAAAGGTAACCCTGCAGTCTCGCGATTTACGATGTCAATCGGAAAATGTTCATTTTTTTCCATTCCCGCTTAGTTCGTAATATTCCAACTCAATGGAGAATTGCCCTCCTTTGAATAGCTTGTTCAGGCAATCAAAATATCGATAACTTGGTAGGTGTAGTCGGGTTTTTAGAGATGCCCTTAAGTACATTCAGACTATCAAATCCGCATTAATTCTTCGCTACAAAGACAAAATCACTAGCGCTGTCATCGGTACCAAAACTGCCAGATCGGGGCTCAGTTGACAATTTCTGGAAATAAGTATTGAGTTCGAGAAGGGTAAGAATGCGGCCGCTCCCCCCGCCTACTTCCCGCAACGCTTGTATAAATTTCGAGGCAAACGGAGAATGCCTGCCTGGGGCACCATCTGGAACATATTGCTTGCTTCCACTCGTTAAATATTTGCGTGTGCGTTTCGATAGCTTGCGAACTAAGTATTGGGTATCCGTAGCTTCGTCCATGGCTTCGCCCGCTCTAGCCTTTGCCAACACGGGATCGAATGTGCCTCCAAAACAAACGTCCATAGTTAAAAAAATATGCTCGCATTTGATGTTTTCCAATCGCTGACGCAAAATACTATGTGCCAAATAACTTGTTTTTCCTTTGTCATTCTTCTGCGAATTGCTCGCTACTAAATATCCTTCACCCAGGACATCATCGTAATAACCATGACCAGCAAAGAAAACAAATAACTGGTCTTGAGGATTAAATGTTTTGGTGTTGTAGTCATATAACTTGGCGGTAACCTCTTCTAAGCTGGCGTTCAACACCACCTCAGTTTGAAAACCATACTTCTCCTTTAAAATACTCTCGATTGTTTGACCATCATTTACAGGGTTCACCAAGTCGTCCCAGTTTTCATAATTGTTGGTAGCAAAAATCAACGCATAGTCTTTTCGATTAGCATCCACGGCATCGGCCAATTGATCTTTGCCCACCAAAACATTGCGGCTACTGCTTACTTTTCCACCACTTGCATTGATTGCAACTATCCTAATGTCGTTATCTCCATTCATGAATTTGACCTTTTGATTAATAGAGAATTGCAATTCATTTTCTTTGAGTGAGAGTTTTTTCTCATGGCTTTGCCCACCACTGGTAAGAATGATTGTCACCTCTCGCAAGGGTACATCTGATCTTATGTTCGCATCAATGATGATTGATTCATCGGTACTAACAGACGATTCGGTTCGAGGGGAAGACCAGGTGATTTCAGGCAATGTCGTGGCCGTTATTGTCTGGGTATAATTCAAATTGATGGCGTTGGTCTTGCTTGAAAAACTTTGTGCCAGAGCCAGCAAATTAACCAGGCACAAAAGATTAATGAGGATGACTGTTTTCATTTGATTAATTTTTTTGTCCCGGAACATCAGGTGGGTTACTGATATTTTTGGGAGACTTTGGCAGCAGCAATGCAACGGTCGCTCCAATTAACAGGATGGGGACTGCTTTCAGCGCTAACGGAATTTTTCTACGCACCGAAAATTGATTTGTCTTCATCACCTGATCTTTGTTCTTTGAGTCGGACACCAAAAAATAATATCCTTTTCCTGGTTTTATGGTTGATGGGATGATCATATCATAGCTGCCTGAGTTGGCAACATTGGGGATCACATTAACATATTTATCGGCTCTGTATAAATTGAAGTTCAAAATATTCTGGCGTGTGCCACCAGACCACGTAATGGTTTTTGATTGGCCGCGTTTAAAGATGAGCTCGTTTTGAAATTCATCGAACTTTACGAAGGGAATGTACACCCGGCCGCGCACTTCCATCTCTAAATCTCCATTGAAAGTGGAACCAAGTTCTTCCTTGGAATTCCACACTATTTTTTTATTTGCCCCCGGTCTCACCTCAAGCCCAGCATCCCCTTTGATTTTTTGAAGCGGTGCCAAGTAGCTATCCTTGGAAGTAAACACATTGATGGTATAAGTTCTTTCTTTTATCGTATCAATCAAATCATAATACAAGATCACACTTTCGTTAGTAAGCTCTACTTTTTTTATGCTGAATTCTTGCCCAGTTACGGCCAAAGAAATTGCCAGAAGAAGAGATAGGAGCACGGGCTTCATGCTTGTTGAATTTGATGTTTGGCACGAGGCCAACAAATGCCTATAAAGGTAAGCGCTCATGGTTTATTGTTTAATCACTTTTTTGGCTGTTGATAAAATCCCTTTGTCTCCATGTAGTTGGTAGATGTAGAGTCCACTCTCAATTTTATTACCTTGATCATTTTGACCATCCCATTCTAATTGAAATGAACCCGCCTTAGCTTGTTCCATGGTAATCGTCTTCACTTTTCTGCCCAACATATCATAAATATGAATTTGAATGTACGATTGGTTTTGATCGAGGAGAATAGGAATGGTAAGGCTTGAATTAAATGGATTGGGAAACGCTTGACCCAGGAGGGTAACTTCGGGTAAAATGTCTCTATCCTTGCTGTATAAAATTTTTATCTTCTTTCCTTCGCTCCAAGTAAGTGCATATTGATTGGTCGACTTCATATCGATTAAAGCTGCGCCATCGCGGTCGAAAAGGGCTAACTTAGATGAATTGTTTTGAATGGCAGCTTGATCCCAACTCAAAATGGCATTGCCTTCGCTTTGATTTGATGAGAGTGTAAATTCCCACCTTCCTTGCCTATTATTAGGGACGATATCAGTAGAGAAATAAGGATCGAAAAATTCTTCATGGTAGGTGTTCATCTCCAGGTACTCCACAAACCGTGGCACAGTGATCTCATCAAATTTATCTTTAGAAAGACTAGCTTGCGGGTTCATGCCAATGCCGCTAACTTGTTCTCGCCCACTGAAGCTAAGGTTGATGGGCAACTGCCAGGCGTCTTCATCAAGGTCTGTTGGTGATATTGATTCTGAGCTGGCTATCCTACAACCTTTGCATTTGGCAGATACAGGGATCAAAATATTTCCGCCATTGTCGCTCCAAAGAAAAGCGCCTGTCCACGGTTTGAAGCCATCGGTTTTTGTGTACCCAGCACTGGTGAATGTAAACAACGAGTTGATGGTAGTATTGGGGTTGGCAGCTTTCACAGCACTCCAACTTATAGGGAAAGGAAAAGGATTGCCGAGTTGGTTCCAACCTTGGGCGAGGGTGAGGGTATAAGGAGTTGATTGTGTTACGCTATTCACTACAGAGCCTGCGCCTGGTTTGATACTTACTTTTTCAGTCGCGTTGAACCAGTAACCACTTCCCAAATCAATATTGGTCAAACCATTTTGGTATTCGGCATATTTTCCATTTTGATAATGAAAGAGCCTCCATTTTGTTTTGTCATAAGCACCCAGGGAGCTGAAAACTGTTGCAATGTTTTTGTCGGTGATTACGTAAGGCACCGAAAATAGTTGATAGGTAGAAGTGGAGCCGTTCAATGCATCGGAAAATGGAATGGCACCACCGCTCGAGGCGTCAATGGAGTTGTAGATAAAATTGTGAGCAGTTGAGCCTGACCCAACCGCATCCGTGGCAATAAAATAATATTCTACCCCCAAACTATCAGCCAGGGCAGAGGTAATCGTAAATGAATAGTTGCCCCCTGATAGCGTTAATGGAGTTGAAGAAAATTTAAGGTCAGTAATGCCACGGTAAAGTACCATGACCGAAACCGTGCCGAAGCCACCTGTTGTCTGAGCGGAAACTTTCGCTGTTCCATTCACCGAGGCAATAGTAAGATTCGGCTGCGAAGTCACATTGATGGATAATGAAACTGAATTGCCCGAAGCATCCAATGTCCCCACCGGTGGCGACCCTACTGTGGCTGGAGAATTACCACCTGTGTTCACTGCCCGCACCCGGTAGTAATAGGCTGTGCTTGGAGAAAGCCCCGTGATTACTGCGCTGGTGCCGGTTGTTGAATAGCCATTGTACCCGGATATAAGGGTAGAAAAATCTCCACTTTTTGAGACATCAACAGAATAGGAGTCAGCACCAGAAGCGGCAGTCCAGCTGATAATAAACTGAGTGGAGCCCACACTTGAGGAAGCTAATCCGGTAGGTGCCAAAGGGATTGTTATCTGAGATACAATGTTGGAAGACGGTGAAGAACTTGTTGAATTTTGTGACCGAACGCGATAATAATAAGTGGTGCCTGAATTAAGTCCTGTAACCGCTAGTAAATTGGTGGTCACTGGAAAATTATTGTAACCTCCAAGAATCGAAACAAAAGCAGCATCGGAAGCTACATCAACAAAATAGTTAGATAATCCTACGAGGGCATTCCAGTTGGCTGTGAAACCCGAATTAAAAACCGAACTGGCTGCGATTGCAACGGGTGTGGGAGGAATTGTTAACGCTATAATAACGTTCGAATTTCCAGAAGTTCCAGCACTATTAGCCGCCCTAAGCTGGCAATAATAAGTTTGGTTTGCAGTAAGCCCAATGACATTATAACTCGTTACATTACCTACCGAAAAATTGTTGTACCCTGTTACAAATGAACCAAAGGTATTGGACGTGGAGACATCTAAAAAATAACCAGTTGCCCCAGTAGAAGAAGCCCAATTCACCTGAAAAGATGTTTGGCTTATTCCTGTGGTAGCCGCGACAATTGGATTTGCAGGAATGGTAATTTGCGAAATAGTATTTGATGAGGGTGAGCTGCCCGTTGCATTGGCAGAGCGTACGCGGTAATAATAGGTTGTGCCATTGCTTAGGCTTGTAACCAATAATGAATTTGTGGCGACACTTAGATTATTGTAACCCGAAACGATAGTGGTGAACCCCGCATCGGATGCGACATCAATAAAATAATTGCTTGCTCCGGGTACGGTATTCCAATTAGCAGTAAAACTGCTTTGAGTGACTGTGCTGGCAACTACAGCCGTTGGTGTTGTCGGAATCATCAACACGGAAACAGCATTTGAATTAGCGGACGCACCTGCAGCATTGTTGGCTCGAACTTGGTATTGATAAGTCGTTCCAGGAGACAAACCGCTTACAGTGGTGGAAATGATAGAAACAGATCCATTGCTATAGCCGGATGCAAACGTAGTAAATCCATCGGCAGAGACATCGATTGAATAAAAAGTAGCTCCTGTTACTGCTGACCAACTAGCATCGAATGAAATTTGAGTGGTAGCGGTGGCGGCTTTTGCAACAGTGGCATCCGTCAGCGTTAACTGTTGGGCGGTATTGCCCGAGCCACTTGTTAAATAATTACTTGTAGCACCCGAACCATTGTACTCAAATGCTTTAAAATAGTAAACTGAATTCGACAAAAGACCTGAGATAGCCACACTATTTCCCGAACCGTTGTACACCGCATAGTTTCCTGTTGCAACTTGATCCCCTGACCCAAAGAGAGCATTTGCATTGTAGGCTTGGCCGCTCGAAGGTGTTGCAACTATTGTTGTGCCTTGTTGTGCCACGATGATGCGATTTACTCCATTTCCGTTCGTCCACGATAACGTAACTGTGTTGTTGGAAAGGTTGGAGAAAGCCAATGAACTGGTTTGTGTAGTAGCCCCAGTGGCAAGAGTAGTTTGACTTGCTGGGTTACCGGTGCTCGTTAAAGTTTTGTAAGCGGACGTGAGGCCCGTGCCATTATATTCAAACACTTGAAAATTATATACAACCGAGGGTGATAAGCCAGTAACGGTAACGGAGTTTCCCGAACCATTATAAACCACATAGTTGCCAGTACCGATTTGAGAACCCAAACCAAAAGCCGTGTTGGTCACATAAGTTGCTCCATAAGCTGGTACTGCATTCACGGCATTCATTGCGTGCGCGAGTACCAGCCGATTGGCTCCACTACCATTTGTCCACGAAACAGTAAACTGGTTACTGGCCAAGCCTGAGAATATAATTGCACTGGCTTGGGTTGATGGAGGCAGCACAATGGTACTTACAAAAAAACCAGCATCGTTGGACTGACCTGTTCCAAAGGCCGCAATCTGACTTACTGACATTGAATGTAAGTTTGTGCCGTTAGTTCCTTGATTGAGCGTTGTTCCTGCTCCTCCTACCGATTGAAATTGAATTTGCAGCTGGGCATTAGAAACTAGTGCGATCAACAATATTGACCAACATGTTAGCAACAACCTCATCATTTTAGTGCAATTTATTTTCGCTAATCGAAATCTTTGAAAGTTTCATTTCTTGCACCGTGGTTAACCTATTTGAATATCACCTTACTCTTTTGGCTATCGAGCGTGTTAATATTTGCTTTTTCCTCTTTACTTTTCTCATAATTCAAACCGAGGGTTTCAGAGACGCCATATTCTTTTGGATTAAGGTATTTGCCCACCTCAAAACCCTTTTTGGCTAACTCTACATCCATGGGATGTTTTCTAATGTAAGGATCATTTCGAACCCCGGTGATTTGCCACGACACTTTCATCCCTGATTTTCCGCCAGCAATTTTGAAGGAGTTGTTACTTACTTCCTCGGCAATGTACACTTGAGCAAACCCACCAACGCAAGTGAGTTGATATCGAAAATCTTTGTTAAGTGCTTGAAACCAGTTAGGCAAAGTAACAATGGCTTCACCATTTTTATCCAAGACCACAATTCCATTATAAAGATTCATGACCTCATCCGATTCGATGGCAGCATGCACTAGGTATTTATTGGCTGGGTCAAGCGGATGATCGATTTTGAAACTTTTTGTTCCTCCGGTTACAAAAAGTCCGTTGGTGATAGTCACACTTCCTACAAAATGTCCAGCGTCAGTAAGGTTACTTGAAGCATAAACACCGTAATTGTTATTGCTGAAGAAATAGCCCGCATTCCCTGAAGTTAAAGAAACCGTGATATTTCCTGAGGTATTAATAGATGTGGATCCTCCAATTGTTCCACTCGTGATATTCGATCCGTCTATCCCTGCTCCTATTCTGCTGCCACTGATTGTTCCTGTAGTTACATTGCTTCCATTAATTCCGCTTCCCACCAGGCTTCCAGCGAGCGTTCCAGTTGTAAGATTAGTCGCATTAATGCCACTACCTACCAAACTTCCATTTAATGTTCCGGTTGTAATGTTACTTGCATTGATCCCGCTCCCCACTAAACTTCCCGTAAGGGATCCACCTGCTAAATTATCCAAATTCGTATTCCAGGCTTCAACATTGGTACCAATGGCAAGTCCAAGGTTGGTGCGAGCTGCGGCTGCTGTGGAGGCTGCTGTGCCTCCGTTGGCAATGGCTACTGTTCCGCTCAGTCCACTGGAGTTCATGGAGTAGGCACTCTGTGCTTGAAAAGAGTAGGGGCTTGTAGTAAGCTGGGCTCGTGGTGAAAGCTCCGAGCCTCCATCTACATTTATTCCAATATAAAGTTGTTGAGAACCCACGCTAGAAGGTAACGCGGCATTGCCAGACGAGCCATCCCCAATCACACAGGTGTATAAACCTTTCGAAGTGGTTACTGAAATTGTCCTGGTTAATGTAGCAGACCCTCCCGTGCTGGCGGTATAAAAATTAAAAACTACGGTATGCGCCCCATCCGTAATGGCCGAGCCATCGCTTTGCAGTAAAATACCCTGATAAGAAAGTGTACCGGGTACTTGCGAATAAAGCGCTCCTGCAAAGGAGAAAAGTGCGATGAGACAAACTGCAGATTTCTTCATCATGGCTTCGTTATTTTATTGTTTCTAAAATCGCTTTTCTTGAATTGATACTAGGGATGAATATCTATGCAAAGCCAGTTACTCCACCAAGTCGGAAGGTCTTCGGAAAAATCGGTTATCATGAGTGCCAGCAAAAATTTGACTATTGAAAATGATTTTTAGCACTAAGTCTACTCGTGGCAATTAAGTGAGATAATACTAATGGAACAATCCCTTTTTTAAGGGATGGGCTATTCCAGCCAAAAAACCTTAGATGCTTTTTTGATCAAGTCCGCAATACTTTTGGCCACAAATTTTTTGAATAAATTTTTACGATAGGTCTCAGCGGTTGTATAGCCAATTTTCATTGTACTAGCTGCTTCCTTCAGCGATTGGCCTTTTCCAAGTAAGATCAACAATTCACGCTCACGTGGGCTCAATTTCGGTATATTAGTTTGCGGTGGCTTCAAGGTTACGAGTGAATCCATTCGCATGGCATTTTCCTTCGTTACTGGCCCAGGGAAAAAAATCAGGCGATGAAAATCCTTAAGCATCTCCCACAGCATGGATTTCTTTTTATACACGGCTGTCTTCGAAAGGTTCTCCACTTCAAACCAAACCGCAAAAAAGGTTTTGATATTTTCGCCTGGTTCATAATCAAGCATCACACTCATCTGACTGACCGGAACAATTTCCCCTCCATGATGAACTATAGAAGCATCAAATTCCACGGGATTGGGTTTCAAAAAGTCAAATAGGGGACTATTGATCTGTTTTATATATTGAGCCTGCCGCATCATAATATATGGAATACTCTCTTTGGCGGTAATGCTCATAAAAAATTCATACCCGTTAGCAGCAACCCTGTCCATTGGATAGCCTGTTATTCTTTCAAAGGACGGGGAAACATAAACAAACGATCTCGTTTGGAAGGTACAAAGCGCGCAATAGGATTTTTCTAACTCTTCGAATTTGTTAATAAGCGTTTTTATTTTCTTGACACGATCAAGGTTGGTTATCCGATAGTAATCCAAGATGGTATTTACTTCAGCAATTGGGTGTCGCTTTTCTTTATTATTCATCTTATTCTATCCAATAAATTTTAGAAGCCTTTTGAATCAACTCTGCAACATTGTGCACTTCAAATTTTTCAAAGAGATGCTTGCGGTGGCCTTCACAAGTATAATAGCTTATTTCTAATTTCTCAGAAATGGTTTTTAGGTCAAGCCCTTTCGAGAGTAGGACGAGTAATTCTTTCTCCCTACTTGTAAGCTTAGGTTCTCTAAAATAGGGTGCTTTTATTTTAACCAAAGTTCCATTTTTTTGTTGCCGTGTTTCTGATAGAGGCCCTCGAAGTAAATGATGGAATTCCTTTAACTTCTCAATCAGTAACTTTTTATTCAAGCTACCTTTCGACTTTTCAATCCAAATTGCAAAAAAAGAGCGGGTATTTCCACCAGGCTCAAACTCTAAGGTAATACCAAGTTGATGCATTTCAATCAACGTTTTGTCCACATGGGATAACGCACCTTGAAATTCAAAAAGATGAAGAGACGTGTAGTCAAAATGAGGCGATGACATCACTTTGAATAATTCAGACTGCCAAGCCAAGAGCTTGGGGATTACAAAATCAGGAATAAGGGAGAATAAAAACCGATAACCATTTTGTAGAAAATTATCAATAGGGTAACCCAATACTTTTTCTACTTTCGGTGAAATAAAAATGAATTGATTGGTTTCAAAGCTGCAGACAGCCGCAAAACAGTTAGGAGTGCTATCAAAAAAATGCAAAGCTTGGTGAATTTCTATTTTACGAGCTTCATTAGTGATATGGAAGTAATCAAACAAATTTTCTGTATTGTTTTTTGACTTTCGCATTTTTCAAAATGAATTCATTCCTAAGCGATTGAGTCTATCAATTGATCTTTAACATCCGTTTTCTTTAACCAATGTCTGGATGAAAATAAGCAGAAATTTGAAATTAGAAAAAATAGCTGACACTCGGGATCATTTGTGCCGGCAGTAACCCGACAATTTTACAATGGAGTGTGCCAATATTGGAACATTCTTTGATTTTAGACAAATTCAGCATGCAAGGTATGCTTACCTTTGATAAACCATATTTTTTTCAGCCACCAACATAGTCATATTGATAGTTACAAAGAAATCCCACGCTTCCACGGAATAAAATCATCTTGACCGTGCCGGACTGCGGCAACTTCTATTTCGCCACTGGCAACACCGATCACGTACTCCAATATCCGCTCACCCGCTTGTTCTATGGTTTCAGTTCCTTCAATGATAGCTCCGGTATTGATATCAATAATGTCGCTCATCTTCTCAAAAAGCTTAGTGTTACTGGCGAGCTTAACCACTGGTGCAATGGGGTTCCCAATGGGGGTTCCCAATCCAGTGGTAAATAAAACGAGGGTTGCGCCTGAAGCTACCTCAGCCGTAGTTGATTCCACATCATTGCCCGGTGTGCATAATAAGTTAAGCCCTGGCCTTGTAACTTTCTCAGGGTAATCCAAGACGGCAGTAACAGGAGAAGTGCCACCCTTCTTGGCCGCTCCTGCGGATTTGATCGCATCTGTAATCAATCCATCTTTTATGTTTCCGGGCGAGGGGTTCATATCAAAGCCAGAGCCTACTGCTTTCGCACGATCATTATAGGTGGTCATCAGCAACGAGAAACGATCGGCTGTTTCCACATCAACACACCGATCACTTAGGTCTTGTTCGACACCACATAGCTCTGGAAACTCAGAAAGAATAACTGAACCGCCAAGTGCCACCAGCAAATCAGAAGTATAACCAATGGCCGGGTTGGCAGAGATGCCGGAGAACCCATCAGAACCACCACACTCAAGGCCGGCACAAAGTTTGCTTAATGGCGCAGGCTTCCGGCTATTTTGATTGGCGATCATTAGTCCGGCAAATGTTTGCTTGATGGCTTCGGTTAACAAGACCGACTCTGTCCCAATTTCTTGCTGGTCTAAAATGTAAAATGGTTTTTCAAATTGGGGCGACCGCTTTTTAATTTCTTCTTCCAAAATACTTACCTGCGCATGCTGGCAACCCAGGCTCAACACCGTTGCTCCGGCAACATTAGGATGTGTAATATAGCCGGCCAACAATCCGCAAAGTGCCTGCGCATCCTGACGCGTGCCACCACATCCTCCATCGTGTGTTAAGAACTTAACGCCATCGATATTGGGGAATAGCTGGGCAGAGGTATCTGTCTTACAATCTACTTTCAAGTCCGCGTTTAAAATTTCGGATACGGTTTTCCCCGATTTGTAAAGATCAATCAATTGTTTTGCTTGCGACTGATGGGATTTGTTCCTTCCGTAGCCAAGATCTTTTACGAGTGCCTCTTGCAGCACTTCCAGGTTTCGGTTTTCGCAAAATACCATTGGGACAACCACCCAATAATTTGCAGTGCCTACACTACCATCGGCACGGTGATAACCGTTAAATGATTTACCCATCCATTTGGAAATATCGGGCTTATGCCACACGAGGTGACGTTGGCCAGTTTGAAAGGTGCTGGCAGCGTGTTTAACATTGAAAGTAGTGATCAAGCTGCCCGAGGGAATATCACTTTGCGCTTTGCCCACCAAAACACCATACATGATGATGTCAGCATCTTTTGAAAAATCTTGGGCTGCAAATTTATGCTTGGCGGGCACAACATTTACAAGAACATATCTTTCATTCCCGAGGTGAAGTTCTTCCCCCTTGGCGAGATCGGTAAGGGCAACAATGATATTGTCTTTTGGGTGAATTTTTACAATTTTTTTCATATCCCATATTTATTTTCCGCTTCAAGAGCAGTTTGCAAAACGCCTTGCGCCATCAGCGATTTCAATTTTTTATTCACGTCCTGCTCAAAGCCCGGTAACTTAGCTAAGTTGGCGCCCCAAAGGGATTCATCTTTTAGCACAGCATTTACAATTTTACTGTCGCCCTGTTGCCGCCAATGAGTATAGAAATATTCCGCGTGATCGTCTTTAATAGGATAAAAAACTCCTTTCCGTTCCCCAAAATAGTTGGCCCCTTCTTTCTTTACCACTTTCATGAATAAAATCCAAGCGGCAAAACCCAATGCAATAGCGGGAGGAACGCTGTTAAAGTTTTTATAGTAGTGAAGTAAAACCGGAAGCACACGCATTTTTAATTTCATGGAATACTGCAGGGTAATGCCGAGCCATAGATGCTTGATGTATGGGTTTCTGAACCGGTCAAATACGGAAAGAGCAAAATTGTGTGCAGTTTTTTTATCCACGGGATAAGGAATCGCTGGAGCTATTTCATTCAACATTAAATGAGTGGCGTAGCGAGAAAGTGCAGGATCGTCCATCGCTTCTTTCACCGTTTCAATTCCTGAGAGAAAGGCAAGGCCACAAGTGAGCGTGTGCGTACCATTTAATAATCGAAGTTTAAGTTCGCGATGAATTGTTATGTCAGGGGCAATGATAATGCCTTTGTCTGCTTCGCTGAAATTTAAAATTGACTTTACTTTTTCATCACCCTCAATAGCCCACAAACAATAAACCTCAGCAGTCGTAAGCAGTTCATCACGGTACCCAAATCGCTTTTCAAAATCGGTAATGAAGTTGGCGTCTGGTTTGCCTGGAACAATGCGATCCACCAATGAGCTACAAAAGTAGTTGCAACCGGTGAGCCATTGGATAAAGTTTTTGTCAAGCTTATTGAAGTAGGCCAATTCCAAAACTAGTGCGTGTAGTTTTTTTCCGTTGTCGGGAATTAATTCGGTTGGTAGGATGACCATTCCACTTTCCTGGCTTCCCTTAAAGGTGCGGAAGCGCTCGAATAGAAAAGCTAAAAGCTTGGCAGGAAAAGAAGTGGGTGGTAGTTGATGAATATTTTCCAAAACTAATTGCAAACCAACCTCTGTTGTGTTTGATATAATGATCTGAAATTCTTTTTTACGGGCGCAAGCCAAAATAGTAGCCCATTCGCTGGATGCTGAAAGCACCCGGCTTATGGCTGAACAAATACTATTCTCTTCAATGGTTACTCCATTTTCAATTCCTCTCACATTCAGCGTATATAAACCATCTTGTGTTTCGAACGAGGAAGTAGAACCGGAGGAGGTTGACTTGACAACAACGATGCGCCCGTTAAATATTCCTTGGCGGTTGGCCTTGTCTATAAAATAATCGGGAAGGCCTCGTAGCAATACACCTGTGCCGAATTGCAAAACCTTTTCGGGCAACTGCCATACCGAATCATTTGGCTTGATTGGCCCTGGGCTTGAAATGTCTTTTAAATTTTGCCTCGAAAGGATCATGTTATTGCCAATCACCGAAAATACCGATCACCTCAATAACTCTCTCGATATCACCAATTTTTGTATCTCGGTGGTGCCTTCATAAATCTGCGTGATTTTGGCATCGCGCATGAGGCGCTCTACGTGAAATTCTTTTACGTAACCGTAACCTCCGTGAATCTGAACCGCTTCAGTGGTAACCTCTTGTGCAATTTGAGAAGCAAACAGCTTGGCCATGGCGGCTGCTTTTACAAAATCTTTTTTCTGGTCCTTGAGATAGGCAGCTTGCCAAACGAGTAACCGTGCGGCATTGATCTTAGTTGCCATGTCGGCAAGTTTAAATTGAATGGCTTGATGCTCGCTGAGATGTTTATTAAACGCCTTTCTTTCTTTAGAATAGTTCAGCGCCAGCTCATACGCTCCAGCGGCAATGCCCAGGGCTTGTGATGCGATACCAATACGCCCACCGTTGAGTGTTGTCATGGCAAACGTAAAACCGAAACCGTCATCGCCAATGCGGTTGGCTTTTGGCACTTTCACATCGGTGAACATGAGCGAGTGCGTATCGCTACCGCGAATGCCCATCTTGTCTTCTTTCTTTCCAACCATAAAACCGGGCATTCCTCTTTCCACGATCAATGCATTAATGCCTTTATGTTTTTTCTCTGGATGGGTTTGTGCGATCACCACATAGACGCTGGCACTCTTGCCGTTGGTGATCCAGTTTTTTGTGCCATTCAATAAATAATAGTCGCCTTTGTCTTCGGCCGTTGTGCGCTGTGATGTGGCATCGCTGCCCGCTTCCGGTTCCGATAGGCAAAATGCACCGATGCTTTCGGCCGTTGTGAGTTTCTTTAAATATTTTTCTTTCTGTTCATTCGTACCAAAATTTTCAACCCCCCAACACACTAAGGAGTTGTTCACCGACATGCAGACCGAAGCGGAAGCATCCACTTTAGAAATTTCTTCCATTGCCAACACGTAAGAGATGGTGTCCATTCCTCCACCATTGTATTTCGGGTCGGCCATCATGCCCATGAAACCAAGCTTGCCCATTTTTTTAATTTGCTCGGCTGGAAATTTTTGCTCGGTGTCGCGCTCGATCACACCAGCCAGCAGTTCAGTTTGCGCAAAATCACGGGCAGCTTTTTGTACGGTGAGGTGCTCTTCGGTCAGTTCAAAATTCATGGATCAGGATTTTAGGATTAACAGGATTTTATAATTATAAAAAAATGGAATAGGTCTTTTATAATAACAAAGGCCCGAGGGTTAGCTCAGGCCTGTAAAGATAAATCATGATTTATGATTTACATGATGAATAAAATGGAATTAATCACGCACTCCTAAATATTGCATCACATAATAGATCAGCATGGTGATGGCACCGATGGCGGCAACAACGTAGGTTAAAGCTGCCCACTTCAATGCGTCTTGGGCCATGCCAAATTCGCCAGGAGTCACGATGCTCCTCGTTTTAACCCAAGCTAATGCCCTTCTGCTTGCATCAATTTCCACGGGCAATGTTACAATGGCAAAAAGGGCAAATACCCCATAGCAGGCAATCATAATCAACAAGGCTGTGTTCCAGGGCAAGAAGCTGTGCGCAAAGAAACCCCCAAACATCATCGCCATGAAAATAAAGTTAAGAATGCTGGCACTAATGTTTTGGACGGGCACCATCGCAGACCGGAATTTCAACATCGCGTAAGCATTGGCATGCTGAACCGCGTGGCCGCATTCGTGGGCAGCCACCGCAGTAGAAGCCGCATTGCGCCCCAAGAAAACTTCCTGACTAAGATTTACAGTTTTAGAAGCAGGATCATAATGGTCGGTGAGTTGACCTTCCACGGAAGTCACTTGCACATCGCGAATGCCATTGTCGGCCAGCATCAGGCGGGCAATTTCAGCCCCCGTTAAGTCTTTGCTTAGATGTATTTGGGAATACGCTTTGAATTTGCTCTTCAAGCGCGAACTCACGATCCAGCCGATGAGCATAAAGAACAGTCCGATAAATAAAGCTCCGAAACCCATAGTTGTTTGTGTTTATGTTTTTTTAATTTTTTCTACAATCCGTGTGGTGGAATAGCCCGGCACAAAATCAATGGTCTTTACCACACCACCATTCCTTTTCACAACATCTGCGCCAACGATTTTTTCTGCCAAATAGTCACTTCCCTTTACGAGGATATCTGGAAGTAGTTGCGAGATCAAATTCAAGGGTGTGTCTTCATCAAAAAAAACCACCATGTCAACAAATTGCAACGCTGCCAATACCCTCGCCCTAGAATTTTGGTCTTGCAATGGCCGCTCTGGCCCTTTAAAACGGCTAACTGAGCTATCAGTATTCAGGCCGATCACCAATTTATCACCTAAATTCCGCGCATTCTCCAAATAATCCACATGGCCAAGATGAAGCAGATCAAAACACCCGTTGGTAAACACTACTTTTTGCCCCATGGCCTGCCAGGTTTTTACTTGTGAGGTCGCACTGGGGAGCGATTTTATTTTATCGGAAGTCATTAGTGGCAAAGTTAGTCGTTAATGGTTAATCGTAGCTAAATTTAGGAGCCCGTTAATAGTTGATTGCACTACTATTAATTGGCAGCTGATGTTACGAAAACTAATAATTTGACGTCATCGCGAGTACAATCAACTGATAACGAATGCTGCAGATAAAAAGGACAGAATTCATTAAATCAACAGCCACTGAACTGGGCTTCAGCTATTGCGGTATCTCAAAAGCGGAATTTTTGGAAGAGGAAGCTCCGCGATTGGAGCGGTGGCTCAAGCGCGGCTATGCGGGACAAATGCATTACTTAGAAAAAAATTTTGACCAACGCCTTGACCCGCGGCTACTGGTGACGGGTGCCAAATCGGTGATCAGTTTGATTTTTAATTATTATCCAAAAAAAGACTTGACAAAAAATTCTGATTTAAAGATTGCCAAGTATGCCTATGGCGAGGATTATCATTTTGTTGTAAAAGACAAACTGAAAATTTTTATGACACGGATTCAAAAAAATATTGGTGACGTGAACGGTCGCGCTTTTGTTGACTCCGCCCCCGTGCATGAGCGTGCCTGGGCTGCAAAATCCGGCCTTGGGTGGATTGGAAAAAATTCATTGCTGCTTAATAAAAGCAGGGGAAGTTTTTTCTTTTTGGCCGAATTGATTATAGACCTTGATTTGGAATATGACGGGGCGGTAAAAGATTATTGCGGCACCTGCACGGCTTGCATGGATGCCTGCCCTACCGATGCCATTGCGCAACCTTATGTAGTGGATGGCAGTAAATGTATTTCTTATTTCACCATCGAATTGAAAGAAGAAATCCCCGTTGAACAAAAAGGCAAATTTGAGAACTGGATTTTTGGTTGCGACATCTGCCAGGATGTTTGTCCTTGGAATCGGTTTTCAGCACCACATAACGAGCCGCGATTTGAACCGCACAAAGATTTGGAGGGAATGAAAGGAGAAGATTGGCGAGAAATCACAGAAGAAGTGTTTCAAAAACTTTTTAAAAAGTCGGCCGCGAAGCGCGCTAAGTTTTCCGGCCTGAAAAGAAATATTGAATTCCTTAAAAAATAAAAATCCCGCACGGGGGCGGGATTCTTTAAGACTTGAAATTAAAGGTTAGGCAATTACAAAACAGCGATTTAGGATCGCACCGTATTGAAGCTCGTAATTGGCATAGCACCAGTTTTTAAGCTCCTGCACTTCATTTGCTACCAACATTTTGATAGCTTTCCGCAACTCCTTCTCAAAGAGACGGGCGTCAAAACTCACTCGCGTGAGAATCTTTTTGACATAACTGAGCATTTTCATTTTAAAAATTTAGTTTTGAATTGAAACTGTCTGCCGCAATTCAACGATGAAAGTACTAAATCAGTTTAATAATAATAAGGAAGAGTTTTACTTTTGTGTCCGCAACCTGTTGTGCAACGAGTTGCATTGAAAATTATGGTAAAAAGGATATTTTTTTTGATGGTGTTGGTATTATTTTTTTGCAATTCGCAAAGCCAGAGCATTCAAATTACATTAGGGCCAGATGAGATTGCTCAAAATCAGGCGTGGACGATTACGGTTACTGTCAATAACGACCACCTGAAAAGCTATGACAACTTTCCAGAGATTGAGGGCTTGCAAAAAAGGGGTACATCGTCCTCTTCCCAAACGAATATCATCAACGGGCAAATGAGTTCCTCCCAAAGTATCATCATGACCTACGTGCCAACACGGCAGGGAGTGGTGGTTGTTCCCTCTTTTAAAATAAAAGTTAACGACCAGGTTTTTTCTGTTAACGGAAAAAAAGTGAAGGTAGGATCGCCTATTCACGGGCAGTCCTCTGATCCGTTCAAAAGTTTTTTTGAGCGCGACCAGTCCGATTTCTTTAGCCACAACCAACCTACTGAATTTGTTGATATCAAGGAAGATGCCTTGCTGGCACTAACTGCCAGCAAAGACGAAGTGTATGTGGGCGAAGGATTTACTACCACACTTTCTTTTTTGATTGCCGATAACAATCGGGCACCCATGCAGTTTCATGACTTGGGCAAACAGCTTTCGGACATTTTAAAGAAACTGAAGCCTAGCAATTGCTGGGAAGAGAATTTTAATATTGAAAACATTGAAGGTGAGCGAATCGTAATCAACAATAAAAATT
This sequence comes from Bacteroidota bacterium, assembly GCA_043758895.1. Lineage (GTDB taxonomy): Bacteria > Bacteroidota > Bacteroidia > Cytophagales > Cyclobacteriaceae > ELB16-189. Next base: position 12,760 of record JAYVMP010000067.1, on the reverse strand, counting down.
ATACGCAATACAAGATTTATCAAGCTACTTTTTTTTCCCTCAATGCGCAAACTGTAAATTTCCCCAGTGTTGGGTTGGGCATGATCAAGTTTAAAGTGGCAAAGAACCCTTCCTTCTTCGGTCAAAACCGGCAAGAAGATTATAAGACTTTCTATTCTAAGCCCAAGGCGGTTAAAGTAAAAGAACTTCCTCCACATCCACTGCGCGATGCGGTGGCCGTAGGCAACTACAAGTTGGATGAACGCATCAATCGCACCCAGTTGCAAACTGGGCAGAGTGTTTCGTATGATTTTAATGTTTACGGCACGGGCAACATTTCAAATATTGAAAAACCAACGATCCCGTCAACTTCCAATTTTGATTTTTATGAACCGAATGTGAAACAAAAGATCAACCGGGAAGAAGGGAAGGTAAGCGGCACCAAATCGTTTAGTTATTTTATGATCCCAAAGGAACCGGGCACCTACAAGCTGGGCGATTATTTTCAATGGATCTTCTTTAACACGGAGACAAAAAAATACGATACACTCAAATCAAAACAAGTTGTTACTGTTGATGGCGAAAGTTTTAAGAATCAATCAATCGGGAGCAATGACCTCGGCTCGTTCTATGACCGCATTGATACTGCTGACAATTCGTTGAGATACTTTGCTAACAATAATTGGATGAAATGGACGCTCAATCTTTTTATAGTTGTGATCATGGGAGCTACGGTTTTCATGGTCTTTAAAAAATAATTTTGTAAATTCGATTCTCTATTTCTATAAAAATGGAAAAGGAAAATTGGTTGGATGCATTGAATGATGAGGTGCGCGATATCCGTGAACTGACCATCCAGGTGCGCAAGGAAACCGAAGAAGTCCGAAAATCAACCGAAGCAATCAAAGAGGAAACCAAAGAAACCAGGCGAAAAGCAGACGCGGCCTGGGAATTGGTGGTGATGACCCGCGAACAAATGAAGGAAGAACTTGCCTACCTCATGAAACCACTTTGGAAAAAATGGTTTGGGCTTAATTGATCAAGCCGCTATCTTCACGCCCGAAATGGGCAACAGTTTTGGTAAACTATTTTGTATAACTACGTTTGGCGAATCGCACGGGGCAGCCATTGGTGTGATCATTGATGGCTGCCCGGCCGGATTGGAAATCAATGAAGTCTATATTCAGCATGAATTAGATCGCAGAAGGCCGGGTCAATCGAAAATTACCACGCAACGAAAAGAAGATGACAAATTCAAAGTCCTTTCCGGAATATTTGAAGGTAAAAGTACCGGTGCGCCCATAGCCATTGTAATTGAAAACGAAGACCAGCGAAGCAAAGACTACAGCCATCTAGCCGAAAGTTTCAGGCCTTCGCATGCGGATTACACGTATGAAATGAAATACGGTGTGCGCGATTACCGAGGTGGGGGCAGAAGTTCGGCCCGTGAAACGGCTGCGCGTGTAGCGGCAGGTGCAGTGGCAAAATTAATTTTGAAAAAATCTGAAATTGAAATCAATGCATTTGTTTCAGAAGTCGGTGACATCAAGACTCCTCATTATTCATCACTCGATCTCACGAGAACAGAAGACAACATCGTGCGCTGCCCGGATGCGGCTACTGCTGAAAAAATGATTGCATTGATTGATGAAGTTCGTTTGCAGCGCGATACGATTGGAGGAATTGTAACTTGCGTAATTAAACATTCTCCTGTCGGTTTGGGCGAACCCGTGTTTGACAAACTACATGCCGCACTCGGTCATGCCATGCTCGGCATCAATGCAGTGAAAGGGTTTGAATACGGAAGTGGATTTGAAGGAACAAAGCTGCGCGGCTCGCAGCACAACGATGAGTTTTATAAGGATGGAGATAAAATCCGCACCAAAACGAATCATTCAGGCGGAGTGCAAGGTGGCATCAGCAATGGCGAAGATATTTATTTCAATGTGGCCTTTAAGCCTGTGGCTACGATTATGCAAGACCAACAGAGCGTAGATAAATCCGGTAATGAAGTAACGGTTTCCGGAAAAGGCCGCCACGACCCCTGTGTGGTGCCACGTGCAGTGCCGATCGTGGAAGCAATGGCTGCGCTGGTGATGGTGGATTTTTTGTTGATAAGGAAAGTTTTTAAAACCTAACTTACAGAAACTTTTCTTTATTGAGCAGGAGCAGTCATTTGAAAAAATGGCTGATTCATCTGCATCGGTATTGTTTCAATATAGGCAACACCTAAATGGTTCTCTACAATCTTAACACTAAGAGAACTTGAAAAAGTATGCATGAAGGCATGATGCACCGTAAGTATTAAATCCTGAAGATCATTGTCACTCTCCATATCCACTATCTTCAAACCTATTTCTTTGCATTTATCTTTAGAAATATGTCTAGCATGGGATTTATTCATTTTATGATCGCCAAATTCCTTGAGAATTTTTTTAGCCTTTGATGAATTGCCGTTACTCATATTTCTATTCAACCATTCTTGTGCAAGTTTCTCAGACCAATCAATTGCATTTCTACACATTCCAAGAAATGTTGGATGATACTTGGAGATGATGACCTGCCATAAAGCAGCTGACCCGGAATTTATCCTTAAGTCCTTTTTAGCCTGCTCAAATTCATCCAGAACTGCTTGGCACGCGACTCCACCAATTTGTGGATCGATTGGGCCAAGATTAGATTGCTTCCCCATCATAATTTCCTTGCAGCTCAGTGCAATCATTGTTCCTGCTGACATTGAAATTTGAGGGATAATAGCACGAACGTTACTTCCAAACATTGAAAACAAATAATCAACTATGCTTTCAGTAGCAGCTAGGTCTCCACCTGGAGTGTGTAGTATTAAATCAAGCCCTTTTTTTCTGTCCAGTTTGTGGATATTAACCATTAAGGCATTTTTATCCTTGTCATTTACTATAGTGTCAGGGCTTTGGGGCTTTTGCAGCCATCCAGAATAGTAAGCAATTACATTCCTGCCTGTTTTCTTTTGAATGTTAGCTAGGTATTTTCTTCGCACTACGTCCAAAGGATTAGAGATACCCTTAGTTTGTTCGCTTTGAATTTCCTCTAAGACTTCTTTCCAATTTGGCATTTAAGATTGAAGTATCGATGTGCCTGATGACGCTACACTTGGTATATCTTTGTAAAGAGAAAATTTTACAAAAAAATCACCACTATTTGACCATTGGGGCTCTTTAAAGGCAACTGGAGTCTTAGGTAACACCCGCATGATTTTTTGATAGTCCTTTGAAAAGCTCAACTTTTTCAATTTTTTGTAGGTTTTAGCCATAATTTATATTGGTAGGATTGTTCAAAAATAAGAACAAAATAAGAACTATTGCAAATTGCAAACGGTTCTGATTTATAGATTTTAAACATGATAAACCCAGTCCTTGTACTGCCCATCCACCGGGTTGAAGTCGGCTCTCTTTTGAAAATGTGAATCAAGAATTTCCAGTTCGTCAATCCTGTCTAACTGCAAATTGCGATACCCTTCTTTCGCCCCGGCTTTTGTAAAGCCCATCGACTGCCAGCATACCAACACGATCTGATTTTTTGTGGTTGTGCAAATTCCATACGGATGAATCGTTCGCGGCAAGGGCTCACCGCTCAGCTGCACACGGCAGACATATTTACTTTCTGAGGCTACCCAAAGCTCTTCGGTGAGTTCTTCAAGGGTCATGTTATGCTACAGTTACCACCCTATTGCTTTTCGCGATGAGTTTTCCAAAGGGTAGTAAACTCAATCCAAGATTATTGGCGAAGGATTCAAATACTTCTTTTCTTTCCTCATCCACCGAAACTAAAAGCCCTCCGCTTGTTTGCGGGTCGGCAAGGATAGCTTTTTGGTCTTCGCTGATCACGCTGATTTTATGTTCATAACTTTCCCAGTTTCGTTGCGTTCCACCGGGCATTGACTTTTGTTGAATGTAATTTTGCAAAAAATCGAAGCGCGGGATTTTAGAAAATTCAATCTCTGCTGAAAGCCCGCTGCCTTCGCACATCTCGCACAAGTGACCCAGCAGCCCGAAGCCTGTCACGTCTGTCATGGCGTTCACATAATTTAATTTTCCGAATTGCGCACCGGGCTTATTGAGCGTGAGCATCGTGTCTATCGCCTCTTGTAAATGATCTGCTTCTACAATTCCTTTTTTTTGTGCGGTGGTGACAATACCAATACCTAATTTCTTTGTCAGGTAAAGCAGCGATCCTTCTTTGGCTGTATCGTTTCGTTTCACGTTTTCTTTTTTCATTTTTCCTGAAACAGCTAGACCAAACACTGGTTCCGGACAATCAATACTATGACCGCCAGCGAGTGGTATTCCGGCATCGGCACACACTTTTCTACTCCCTTCCAAAACTTCTTTGGCCACTTCGGGTGCGATCTTGTTAATCGGCCAGCCGAGGATGGCGATCGCCATGAAAGGCTCGCCCCCCATCGCATACACATCGCTGATGGCATTGACTGAAGCAATTGCACCAAACGTAAATGGATCATCGACAATGGGCATAAAAAAATCAGTAGTGCTGATGATGCAGGTACCATCGCCAAGATCAAATACGGCCGCATCGTCTTTGGATTCATTGCCAACGAGAAGTGACGGAAATATTTGTTTGGGTAATTCTGAGTGCAACATCTTATCGAGCACAGCCGGAGATATTTTGCAACCGCAGCCGGCTCCGTGTGAATATTGCGTGAGTTTGATCATTTGTGTATCTGTTGTCAAGTTAGCTGTTGATTTGGTATTCCCAAATGTAGATTATCCGTTAACCATAATCGGATAACGATTAATTAATTCTTGTGCGAAGGAAGAGGCATCGGCCCCATTCCATGAAAGTGAAAACTTGATGCGGTCTTTTTTCTTTTCGGTGCTGGTGTGATAGGCCTTGTCGTAATAGGTTAAGAGGATTTCAATAGTGGAAGCCATATCGCCTTGTTGCAATTTTTCTTTGGCCGCGTTGAAATGTTGACCACCTAATTTTTTCACCACCTTGCCCATGGCCTCTAAAAATTCATTCGGGTTGGCTTGGCCGTATTCGTTCACTAACCGCTGCACCCGAATTTCTTTTGGCACAACCATTTGCACAACGGGGCTACTCCTCATGGAGTTCATGAAGTCAGTGGGCAAAAATATTTTTCCGATGGCAATGGATTCATCTTCCACCCAAAGGCGTTTGCTTAAATCCAATTTCAAAATTTCTTCAAACAGATCGTTTTGAAATTGCTCGGTCGTAGGCTGGGCAGGCATAAGCAAACCGCCAAATGCTGAACCTTTGTGGTTGGCTAATTTTTCCAGGTCTAAAACTTGTTCGCCCCGTGCTTGCATAGCGCGAAGGATTTCACTTTTGCCACTGCCCGTGAAGCCGGTAAGTAAAATTATAGAGAACGGCTTTTTGAATGACTCGACAGCAAACTGCCGGTAGGCTTTATAGCCGCCTGTTAATGCTTTTGATTTTATTCCGGCCATAGCAATGAACTGGCAAAAATTGTTCGAGCGCATGCCACCGCGCCAGCAGTGCACCAGTAGTTCTTTACCTGCCGAAACTTTTTCGGCTTCCAAAATCAGTTGCACCAACCTTGGCCCCACCAACCGAAACCCGGTTTTGATCGCCTCTGTCTGGCCTTTTTGTTTATAGTCGGTGCCCACGGCAACGCGTTCTTCATCGTTGAGTAAAGGGATGTTGATTGCTCCCCGGATGTGTCCTTGCTGAAACTCTAAAGGTGAGCGTACATCTACGGTGGGATGGTTGTTTCTAAGTGGCAGAAATTCTTGAATAGAAATCACGATGCAAGGTAAACGAATTGGCGTCTTTAACTTTTTTTGCTCGCCCCCTTCTGCCGCACCGCCTCATAGATGGCAACTCCAGACGCCACCGAAACATTGAGCGAACCGATTTTTCCTTTGATTGGAATCTTTGCGAGATTATCGGCCGCTTTTAGCATTTCGGGCGAGATGCCATCTTCCTCAGAGCCGATCACCAGCGCAAGCGGACCGTTCAATTCCATTTCGTACAACGTCTTATCGGCTTTCTCAGTACACGCAACAACCTGAATGCCGTTGTCTTTCAGCAATCGAAAAGTTTTTGACATGTCTTTCACGCGGCACACGGGCAAATGGTTGAGCGCACCCGCACTCGTTTTCATGGCATCGGCTGAGATGGGGGCATTTCCTTTTTCGCCAATGAGGATGGCATCCAGCCCAGCGCACTCCACCGTTCGTGCGATGGCACCAAAGTTCCGCACATCGGTGATCCGGTCAAGAATAAGAAAGAATGGCTCGCGGCCTTGCTCGTAGCAGCGATCGATAATAGTTTCGAGCGGTGCATACTGCACAATCGACAGCAGGCAAATCACCCCTTGGTGATTCTTTGATGACATACTGTTGAGTTTTTGCTGGGGGATAAACGAGTAAGGCGCCTTGCTTGTGCTGGCTGTATTGATCAACTCACGAATGAGGTCATTGCTCAGCCCAGCCTGAATATAAATTTTTTCAATTTCGCGTCCTGCCTTGATGGCCTCCATCACTGCGCGCGTGCCAAATATCATTTCTTTTTTTTCCATTATTGAATTCTTGCTTTTCGCCACAGATCAACTGCCCCAAACCAAACGTCCGTAAAATGTTTATCGCGCAGCAACACATAGTTTTCAGGATCGTAAACGCTGCCGCTCTTCACGAATGTGAACCGGGTATTATTAAAATTTTTGTACGTCCAGATTTCGTTACCACTGTTTTTACTTACTTCATCGGGCAATCCAAAGATGAGGTAAAGCATACCGCGATCGGTTTTCCAGCCTTCTTTGTAGGACGAAAAGTAAATATTGGCCAGCTCGATATTGTGAAAGAAATTTTTCATGAACGTGCGGGCCCGGTCTTTATCGCCTGTGATGGTGAGGATAGTTTTGTCGAATTTCGCCTTTTCGCCTTTCGAATTGTTCAAGTCATTAAACTCTTCTGGCGTGGTAATCAAAATAAGGGGAGACACCAGTTCGTCTATTTTGGTGAACTTCGGAAAATTTTCCTTGACCACTCGATAAGAAAACCCGCGCGATGCCGTAGTGTCTTCCTGAAAAAGGTAAAGGCCCTCTTTCTTCGGCAAAAATTTTCCTCCATCGGCTATGCGAAAAATTGAATCATGAAAAAAGAAGCGTTCGGTGCGGCTTTCTTTTTCTGCAAAAGGAGGAAGGGCGGGAGGGAACATGGTGCTGTAATAAGAAACGTTTAGAGGTTTACCATTGGCACTGCGCGCAGTATATTCCTTGTTTTTGCTCAGGTGGTTTTCAGTGATCACGCCATCTGGGGTTTCAATCCAACCATCAACCGGATAGATGGATTCGATTTGTTTGAAATAAGTCCAGCTTTTTAAATGATCAGTATTGGTTACGCGTCCCAGCAGCAACCAGGGTTTATCGGGAACATTGAACACTAAAAACCCGCGTTTATCCTTAGCGGTGACGGAAAGCACAGAATCTTTTTCAGCTAGGGGAACTCCATCGCGGTCGACAAAAGAGTTTCTTGCCTCCCACGTAATGGAATATTTTTCCGGGTTCCCCTGCCGCACCACCAGCGTATAGCGTACCATAATTTTATTGGCCATGCGCACTTCGTGCAGTTGCAGGTCCACCTCGTTTTTTGGGTTGTACCAATAATTGAAATTGCTTGCCGCAACGGATTGACCAAGCACCAACTTTGAACATACGAATGAAAAGGAGACAATCAATACCAGTTTCATGTGTTAATAATTTTTTGTTTTTTTAACGGCCTCACGGAATGCCCATACCTGATTATCATTCCTTTGGGTCTGCTTTGCTGATGGCCATTTCATGTGTTAATAATTTTTTGTTAGAAGCTCACCTAGCTCAACTGGGTTTTGATCATCCCCTATCGGGTCAGGTTTGCAGATCGTATTCATTGTTCTATGGTTCACGTTACTTTCAAACGTTAAATCTAACGATTTGAGTTATTTTTGCCCCACAAATTTTTTTGCCATGCCCGTTTACACCACCGAGATCGCCTCGGAAACTATAGCTTCTGACAACCCCATCCACCAACGATTGCTCAAAGCCTATGTCCTCGCCACGGATAAGGTGCATGGCCATTTGCTCGAAGTAGGTTGTGGTGAGGGCCGTGGGATCAATTGGCTTTTGCTGAGAGCAGAAAAATTTTCAGCTATTGATAAGATCGCCACTGTGGTGGAAGGTTTAAAAAAGAAATTTCCTGCGGGAAATTTTGTGAGCGGCAACATTCCACCGCTGCCTTATGAGGACAATTCGTTTGACTGTGTGGTGAGCTTTCAGGTGATCGAACATATTGCGGATGACCATCTCTTTTTAAAAGAGATTAGTCGCGTAGTAAAGCCCAGCGGCCTCGTCTTGATCACTACACCGAACCGGTTGATGTCCCTTTCGCGGAACCCCTGGCACGAGCGCGAGTACACGGCTGATGAATTGACGTTGTTGGCAAAAAAATACTTCAGCGTGGTGGAGATGAAAGGCATTGCCGGCAACGAGAACGTCATGCAGTATTACGATCGCAACAAAAAGTCGGTGGACAAGCTGATGCGTTGGGATATTTTTGATTTGCAACATAAGCTTCCCGCCTCGGTATTGCGCTTGCCGTACGAAATGCTCAACCGGTTAAATCGGAACAAACTCAGTGATACAGCCGATGACCTGGTGGCCGGCATACGGCATGACGATTATATTTTATCGGAAGAGCCTGCCCGATCCCTTGATCTTTTTTTAGTGGCGAGGAAGTAGCTCACGTTTGGAGATCGAAGTTCGTAAGCCTAAAAATTCCCCCGCTGCCCACCGCCTTCATTGATTTGAAGGTTTGCTAAAAGCTTGCTGTAGGCATCTTCGTATTTTTTGCCCAAATCGGTTTCACCATTTTCGTACAAAGCCCGTTGCAAAATATTCAACAACACGATGTTGTTTCGCAGATCACTGGTCAGGCCGCTCCCTTCCTCAGCGAGGTAGGTGGCCATCTCAATAGCCCGGTCGCCAATGGTCTTGGCAATTTCGATCGCTTTGGTTTTTTCGCCCACTTTAAAGAGTAAGTTAACGGTTTCAGATGCGGTGTAATCGTAAGGCACGGCTCGATCCGACATTTTTTTCAAGGAGAACAAGAGCAACTCTTTTGCTTTTTCATTTTCACCGTTATCAATAAGTGCCTGGGCTACGGAATTGATGGAACTCCGGTGATTGAGTACAAAGCCTTTGTAGTCATCGTTGTAATAAACCGTGGGGTTATCCAATCCGCGGTAGCGGAATTTCTTTGTCATGATTTCAAAACTCTTCTCTGTGTCCACCAAATATTCACGGTCTTTGCGTGGGTTGCGCACCGGCAAAATGCGATACGCATTGCCTACCTGAACAGCATAAGGACTCAAGTCGATATTGATTTGTGAAAGAGATGTATTGTTGAGAAAAATCGGACGCTCCCAATTGTTGGTTACGAGAAAATCGAGCATAGCCAAATCCTTTTTTTCCAATCCGCCCTTCAATACCTTGATTTTCATTTCGTCCACCACCAAGCTATCCATACCTTTTGGGATAATCCCTTTGGCGAGGATGGCTTTCTTATCGATGGGGATGGTGAGCACTCTGCTCGGCACAATGTTTCGGTCCCCATCGCTAAGTTGAGGATATCTTTTGGCCAATAGATTGATGTATTCTTTGGCATCAATGCTTTTGATTTTTAAATCGGCATACTGCAAATAATCGTTCAAGCCACCCTGCTGATATTCTTTTAGTGGCAAAGTGTATTGGAGCGGCTCGGAGTCGTTGGCCTTGCGCATGCTTTGCTCAATGTACCAATCTGTATTGTAATAGCTCAACACAACCACGCGTGTGTCAGCCCGGATTCCTTCGGTCTCTTGGGCATACCACAACGGGAAAGTATCGTTATCCCCACCGGTAAAAAGTACCCCTTGCGGATCACAGGATTCCAAATAGTTTGACGCAGAATCAACCGAGAAGAAGCGGTCGCTCCGGTTGTGATCGTCCCAACCATCTTTGGCCATAAGCGTGGGAGCGGAAAGTCCGATGAGGGTAGCCGAGATGGTGGCCACCTTTGCATTTCTAATAAACTTTCCAAAAAACTCAGCAATTCCGATTACGGAGAACCCGATCCAAAAGGCAAACGCATAAAATGAACCAGCGTAAATGTAGTCTCGTTCCCTTGGCTCTACCGGAGGTGAGTTGAGGTACACCACAATGGCAATGCCCGTCATTACGAACAATAGTGCCACCACGGCAAAATTTTTCGTGTCTTTGGTGAACTGATAAAACATGCCAATCAACCCGAGAAGGAAGGGGATCATAAAGTAGTTATTGCGCCCACGGTTCTCCGACAGGCTGGCCGGGACTTTTTTGAACCATTGAGAAGGGCGCAGCCAATCGGCCCCCTGGATGTCGCTTTCGCGGCCGGCAAAATTCCACATGAAGTAGCGCATGTACATGTGCCCAATCTGCTGACGGAACATGAAAACGAATTTGTCCTTCGCGAAGGTTGGCTTTTGCCCAGGCGCTAAGCCCATGATGTTTCGGTAGGTTTCGGCATGCTCGGAGTTCCAGGCGCGCGGCAGCAAAGTCGATTCACCGGGTTCATATTCGTATTCAAATTTGCGTTCACCAATTTCATATTTGTTTTTTCCCTTGTTGTAGGTTGCCTCGCCATACTTGATGCCTATTGGCTTGGCAGTAAAATAAGGGCCGGTCAAAAGAGGGCGGCTGCCATACTGCTCGCGCTTCAGGTAGCGAACAAAGCTCATCACATCTTTTGGGGAATTTTCATCGATCAACGTATTATAGTTGGAGCGTATCACAACCAGGGCATACGATCCGTAGCCGATCAAAATGAAGGCCATGGCGAGCAAGAAGGTATTCCATACCGGTTTGTTTTTTTTCTGTGTAAAATAAATTCCGTAAACCAAGGCACCAACAACCAACAAAGTAAAGACCAGCGCGCCTGAGCCGAAGAATAGCCCCAGTGTATTCACAAAAAACAATTCGAAGTGCCCCGCCAAGGTGGGAAGCCCCGGAACAATAAAATCGTTGATAAATAAAACGATACCACTGCTTAATGCAAGGGTAGCAATGATTCCCCAAGTTGTGGTTTTGAATTTTTTGAAATAGTAGATCAGGCCAAGGGCCGGCAGTGTAACTAAATTGAGCATGTGTACACCAATGGAAAGACCGATCATGTAGGCCACGAGCAGCAACCAACGGTTGGCCTTGCTTTCGTCTTCGATCACGTCCCACTTCAGCACGCCCCACACCACAAAGGCCGTGAAGAAAGAAGACATCCCATAAACCTCAGCCTCGACAGCTGAAAACCAAAATGAATCGGAGAAGGTATAAGTCAGGGCACCCACCAGGCCTGCGCCCATCAGTAGCCAATTTTGGCTGGAAGTGATGTCCGTGTCTTTTTTAATGCCCATTAGCTTGCGGCCAAAAAGCGTGATCGACCAGAATAAAAATAAAATTGTGAAGGCACTGGCCAGCACGCTCATGAAGTTGATCCAATAGGCCACTTTAGTTACATCGCCCAAAGCGAGGAACGAAAAAGCCCGGCCCATCAGCAAAAACAATGGAGCCCCTGGGGGGTGCGGCACCTGCAGTTTGTAGGATACGGCAATAAACTCACCGCAGTCCCAATAGCTGGCGGTTTCCTCCATGGTAAGAAAATAAGTGATGAGCGCAATGGCGAAAACTGCCCAGCCGAAGATGTTGTTAGCTTTTTGGAAATTCATGGTGCTGTTTAAATGAAGTTGCGAAAATAAGAAAATCCACCTTCGTCCCGAAAAAATCGGGACTCCGGAGGTTAAATTAAATGAGTTTGGGCGTGGGGGAGTTAACGGCTTACCTTAATTTCGGGTTATGTACACGATACCTTTTTTTTCAATGGAGGGGCAGCATCAAACTATCGAGGAGGATATGAAGGCGGCTTTTTCTAAAACCCTTAAAAAGGGTAGGTTTATATTGGATGAACAGGTAACTCGTTTTGAAGATGAATGGGCCGCTTACCAAAAATCAAAATATTGTGTTTCGGTGGGTAACGGGCACGATGCAATTTTTATTTCATTGAAAGCATTAGGGATTGGGCAGGGCGATGAAGTACTCGTGCCAGCACACACCTGCCACGCCACTTGGTTGGCCATTGTGAACGCTGGGGCTAAGCCAGTGCCGGTGGAAGTGGAGCTTTCCACGTACACGATTGACGCATCGCTGGTAGAAAATTCTATCACCAGAAAAACCAAGGCCATTGTGCCGGTTCACCTCTACGGTCAGCCATGCACGATGGATAAAATCATGGCCATCGCAAAGAAGAATAAGCTATTGGTGGTGGAAGACAATGCTCAGGCGCATGGGGCTTTTTATAAAAGCAAGAGGACAGGGAGCTGGGGCGATTGCAATGCCGCCAGCTTTTATCCGACTAAAAACCTGGGAGCTTTGGGCGATGGCGGGGCAATAACTACCAGCAACAAAAGGTATGCAGAATTTGCCAGGGGATTCCGAAATTATGGTTCTTCAAAAAAAGATTTCCATTCCATGCTGGGGATCAATTCTCGGTTGGACGAAGTGCAAGCGGCAATTTTGCGGATCAAATTGAAAAAACTGAATGAATGGAACAAAGCCCGTGGGCAGAATGCCAATTTGTATTTTGAGTTATTAAAGAACAGTATCCACCCGGCCAAGTACATCTTTACAATGATTGAGGGATAGTTTTTCTTTGCGAAGAAAAGCTATGAAGCATACCCTCGAACAAATGCAGGAGGT
>JAYVMP010000066.1:0-54194 GCA_043758895.1 Bacteroidota bacterium | reverse complement strand
TTGAACCCCCGAATCTCGTTCTTAGCTGGGCATTCTTGTTGCCATTTTCTGAGCATTCCTATTTACCGAAAACTGGGCATTGTTATTTACCGATTACATACCTCATTGACGACAAGTCAGCAGATTAGATTGTGCAACTTTCTACCACAGGCCCTGAGTACCGAATCTTCTGCCACAACCGTATTCCCCAATCCAACTAACAGGTCCTTCTCTGTCTCAATAAACGCGGAAGATGAGACTATGTATTCAATTTCAGTACACGATGCATTTGGTTCAGTTCTAAGTACAAAGGATTTGGGTGTCCTTCAGCCCGGATATCACGAAGAGTCATTTAACCTAATGCAGTCGGGGATGTATTACGTTAAGGTTTTCAATTCAAATGGAAAAATTGAAATGCATCGTGTCATTGCCAAATAGGCGAAGTGATGAGTACCTTCTTGAGAATATTGAAGGAAGTTTTATTTAATTAAAACTTCTTAGATCCGAATTACTAGCTTGTGTGCGCAACCTCTTCTACTTTGTTCCATACGCGCCATAGATTTTTATAACAGATTTTTTCAATGTCACTTTCGGTGTAGCCTCGTTTGAGCAAATGGTAAATCAAGTTGGGGTACTTCGAAGCGTCCTCCAGTCCTTTGGGCAACATCCCATTTACCCCGTCAAAGTCAGACCCAAAAGCTACGTGGTCAATGCCGATAAGCTTCACGATATGGTCGATGTGGTCAACCACTACTTCGATATCTACCACAGGTGTTGGGTTTTCATTTTTGTACCTGCCCATTAATCTGCGGGCAGAGGTATCGGTCGGAATTAGTTTTTTTTCTTTCAGGATGCTTTCAATTTTCTTTGTGGCTTTTGCTTGGTAGTTGGCCGTAGCTGAATCAAGAAAGGCGGTATAAAAATTCACTGAGATCACACCCTTGTTCTCACCCAATTTCTTGATCATTTCATCCGTCATATCGCGCCTGACGGACGGAGCAAAATAGCGGCACGATGAATGGGATGCGATGCAAGGTGCTTTGGAAAGTTTCATCACTTGAAAGAACGTGCTGTCATCCACGTGCGAAATATCCACCATTATGCCCACACGGTTCATTTCCTTTACTACTTCTTTTCCAAAAGGGCTCAGGCCGTTCCACTTAGCCGTGTCGCCCGATGAATCACAAATTTGATTGTTCTTGCTGTGGGTAAGGGTGATGTAGCGTATGCCTCGGTCATAAAAATATTTTACGTTTTTTAGATCGTTTCCAATAGGCGCGCCATTTTCCATGCCTTTCGGCAATGAAATTTTTCCGGTTTTGAAATTTGCTTCCACCTCTGTCGGAGTTTTGGCAAGCATAAACTTCTCGGGCAATTTTTCTGTAATCATATCCACCCAATTGATCAACGAATCCGCGTAGGATTTTCCACAATCTGCATTTTTTTGATACGATGACGGAATGTAGATCGACATGAACGGAGCACTTAGTCCGCCCTTTTTAGCCCGCTCAAAATCAAAGTCTCCCTTTTGGGTTGCCACTACGGTGTTTATACTATCGGCAGTAAATTTTATTCCTTTAAGTCGTTCCGGTAGATCAACATGCCCATCGGCAATAATAAACCTGTGCGCTAGCTCATCTGCATAAGCTTGCAGTTGGTCATCGGTCATTCGGTCAGCCGGTTTTTTTTCTGCACAACTGCATGTCAAGAAAGCTAAAGCAATAATCAAGCGTGAAGAACGGATCATACAAAAAGGCTTATTTTGTTAAAGTTAATAGAACCTATCTCAAAAATATAATCGTCATTCCAAACAAAGTGAAACAATTCTCAATTCGGAGCTTCAATAGGGGATTGCTTCTGTCATTCCTGCCTCGCAAAGCCTTTTTTTTTATTTTTGAGATGGCTTCTAGTTAAACATCAAATTGCAACAGCGTAATTTAAAGCTATTTTTTATCCCTTGGACAAACTTCCTTCTCACTCAAAAGCACATTTAGCGTTGCGCAATGGGCAGGACAAGCCAGAAGTATGGATTGCCTACCGAGGCTTGATCTATGATGTAACCGCATCACGGCTTTGGAACAAGGGCAAGCACTATGAGCATTGGGCCGGCCAGGACTTAACCGATGAACTGAAAGATGCCCCACATACCGAAAAGGTATTTGAAAAATTCAAACCCATTGGGATATTGAAGGACTAAGCCGTAAGCACCTTCACCAATTTCATCACATCATTTTCTGTATTGTAAACGTTTGGAGATACGCGGATTGCATCGCCTCGCACAGAAACCGAAATTTTGCTGCTTTTCAGCTTACGTTTTATTTTTTCCAAATCAGTCCCTTTTGGCAATCGCACCCCAAATAAATGATGGCCTCGGTAGCCTTCGTCCTCCACCCAAAACCCACCTTGGCAAAGTTGCCGGATCGGCTCTTTTGTGATCATCGCGCAATATTCCTGAATATTTTTTGGTTTCCATTGGTTGATCTGCCGGAGTGCCGCGGCCATCATCGGGGTTAACACAAAATTGCTTCGCTCGCCAACTTCATAGCGCAATGCTCCAGGCTGATATTCATTTTGATAGTTTACAAGCCCACTGAAATCCTCACTGAATTTTCGGTTGATCCAGTTTTCTTCAATGGGCTTCCCATCATCAAAATAATTTCCAAAGTAGGCCAGGCCTATGGCATAAGGCCCCATCAACCATTTGTAGCCGGCACACACCAAAGCATCGGGTTTAATCTTGCTTACCTCAAACGGAAGTGCCCCCACACTTTGTGTTCCGTCAATCACAAGAAGTGCTCCAACATCTCGCGTTCGTTTACGTATTGTTACCAAATCGAATTTTGTTCCGTCCGCCCAATGCACATGGCCGAGCGCCACTAGCTTTGTATTTTTATCAACCGCATCTAAAATCCTTTCGTTCCAGATTTTTCCCCGGTCGATCAATGTTTCCGGTGGCTTCACGGTTTTTAATTGTGCACCACTTTCTTGGCAGGCCCGCATCCAAGTATAAACATTGCTGGGGAATTGCTCGGCTGCCACAATTATATTTTGCCCCTGGTTGATTTTCAAATTCGCGGCTACGTTTGCCAATCCATAGGAAGCAGAGGGTACGACCACGATACGATCGCTCTCCTTTGTGTTGATTAATTTGGCGAACTCTTTGCGTAATTTTTTAGTTTCAGAAAAAAAATTATCTGGAGGAAGATCAGCAGGATTCCGTTTTCCTTTTATTCCATCTATGCCTGCTTTCTCCACGGCCTTCAATAAGGGCGACATGTAAGAGCCATTGAGGTAGGTTAAACCAGCCGGAAGCGAAAATTTATTTTTTTGAATGGAAAGCATATTGCTCTTGGTTGAGTGGGAAAATTAATCAATCGTGCTAAGTTTTTTAAAAACGGTTACTAAAAAGTGAGGTGAATTATTAACTACAAAACAGGCGGATATGAGGGCAGCACCAGAAAATTACAAAGGAATTGAATACATCCAAATTTCCTCTTTGCCTGCTGAACAACAGAAATCCATTTATCAATCGATCAATCATCGATCAATCATCAATATTTTAAAAGAAGATGCCTTGTTGAATGATTGCCTGCAATACCAGCACTATGTGTCTTGGCATGAAACCATTTTTAAATCAAACGTTCAAGGAAAACAGGTCGAGCGGCAAGTCTCGACACCCGTGTTGACACTGGCCTTTGAATAATTTATTCAGGAGCGATTTTAGGATCAACTGAGTAGTTTCAATAAACCATCCTCCTCCAAATTTTTACAACTCTTTTCTTCCGAAAAACAGGGATTTTATGCCATACTATCACTTACAAAGCTGATTTTCTGGTCGTTAAACAAAATTTATTGCAAGGGTCTCGTTTACGCCAAGTTTAATAGTTGTCCACAAACTAAGGATTGATTATGGTCAGTTTAAAACACAGATGTTCAGCACATTAAATGTTAACATTGTCCTAATGTTGATAAATGTGGAAATTTGTGGAAATCTTCTCAAGGCTGTTATAAGTAATTGAATTTTACGGTTTTAAATATTTTATTTCACCAATCTTACATACCATTTTTTGAGTTTGAATAAATACCTTTAGGGAAAATTGCCAGGGAAATTATAGTTTAGCCATGATCCAAAAATCCGTACTTCTTATTTTATTGGTTCTGCCTTTGAGTCTGTTGAGCCAAGACCTGGTCAGGTTAGGCCAATTGCAAAAGACAATCCAGGAGCCCGGGCAGGTGAAGGTGATTAATTTCTGGGCCACTTGGTGCGCACCCTGTGTGAAAGAATTGCCCTACTTTGAGAAATTAAATCACGACAATAAAACTGTTCAAGTTCTTTTGGTGAGTATGGATTACGACCTTGACCCTAACCCGGAAAAGGTAAAACGGTTTATCGAACGAAAAAAACTACAATCAAAAGTGGTCATCCTCGCAGAAGAAAATCCAAACGAATGGATTGACAAAATCGACAAAAATTGGACAGGCGCATTGCCCTCCACCTTGGTGATTAATCCCTCTACCGGCAAAAGAAAATTAATCCAAGGCGAATTGAAAGATGGCGAATTGGAAAAATTGGTTGAGGAAGTTTCAAAATGAGGTGGCCTAAAGAAATATCCCCGGTTTGGATTATATCACTTTTGTTTTTAACCGGATGTGGCAAAAAAGAATCCATTGTAGTCACCAACGAAAATAAGCGTGATCTTCTTTTGCAATACGGGAAACAAAACCCTGAAAAGGAAGTAGTCGTTGAAACTGATTTTGGCCTGATTAAACTTAAACTCTATGACGAAACCGTGCTTCACCGGGCTAACTTTATTAAGCTGATTAAGGATGGCTACTATGACGAGCCTGAATTTTACCGAGTGGTAGAAAAGTTTGTGGTACAAGGCGGTGTGCCCATGAAAAAATTGGACTACACGATTCCTGCAGAATTTAATCCCAAGTATTTTCATAAACGCGGAGCGCTTGCTATGGCCCGGTTAGACGACAATAACCCGGGGAAAGAATCTTCTTCCACTGAATTTTACATTGTTCATGGAAATAAATACGCCAACTGGGAATATGATGAGGAAGAAAAAAATGAAGGCTTGACTACTTCACCCGAACAGCGAAAAATTTACACGAAAATAGGTGGCGAAATGTCGTTGGATGGAAAATATACTGTGTTTGGTGAGGTTACGGAAGGATTTGACGTGATCGATAAGATAGCTAATGCCAAAGTATATGTAGAGAAGCCTTACCAAAAAATTCCTTTTAAGATCAGATTGGTTGAATAGGTAAAACAAAAAATTAAAATTTATAGCTTATGAAAAAGGTTCTCCTTCTCTTCGCGGTGGTGCTGGGCATGGTGGCTGCAAGTCCGATAAAAAGTGGATATCAGGTGGGCGATAGGGCTGCCGACTTTCAATTGAAAAACGTGGATGGAAAAATGGTTTCGCTGGCCAACTACAAGGAAGCAAAAGGATTCATCGTGATATTTGATTGCAATACTTGCCCTTATTCAAAGGCGTATAACTCACGTATGATTGGGCTCAACACGAAATATTCTTCTTTAGGATTTCCTGTGATTGCCATCAATGCGAATGACCCTGAACAATCGCAAGGCGATTCGTTTGAGGAAATGGTGATTGAAGCCAAAGCAAAAAAGTACGACTTCCCCTACCTGGTTGACGAAAACGGAACTGTAGCTAAAATGTATGGCGCCACAAATACCCCTCATGTTTTTGTTTTACAAAAAACTGGGACAGGATTAAAAGTAGCCTACATCGGCACCATTGACGACAATGCCAGAAAAGAATCAAAAGTGAGTAAGCATTATGTACAAGATGCCGTCAATGCGCTTTTGGAAGGAAAGGAAGTTAGTGTTAGCAAAACCAAAGCGATCGGTTGCGGCATTAAATTTAAAAAATCCTAAGCCTCGCGGCTGATCAACGATCTCACAAGGTCTTTTAAAGGATCTATTCCATTCTTACTTGCAATTCGCTCTAGACTGGCAAAACCTTTATCGAAATAATGTTGTATCCTCTTCTCTGTGATGGTACCAATATTTAAATTGTTATAGATAGCGGTCACCGCATTCACTTTCTCTATTTTTTTGAATCTTTTTGCTGCTACCCATTTTTCCAACTCTTTCTTCAAACTTCCCTTTGCATTTTCCAATGCGTTGATCAGCAAGAATGTCTTTTTGTTTGCAATGATATCGCCACCAACTTGTTTTCCAAATTTCCTTTTATCGGCATACACATCCAGCCAATCGTCTTTCAACTGAAAGCCAATGCCAATGCTAATTCCAAAATCGCGCAGCGCCTTTTGGTCTTGAGCGGGAGCATCGGCCAGCAAGGCACCCAACTCCAGACTAAATCCAAGCAGCACGGCCGTTTTTAATTTTATCATCTCGATGTATTGGTCTTCGGAGATTTTCTTCTTGCTCTCAAATTCCATATCCCATTGTTGGCCTTCACATACTTCGGCTGCACAGCCATTGAAAATTTTTAAAACTTCTTTTAATTTATTTTTTTCCAAGCTCAAAAAAATATCGTAAACTTTTACCAGCATCACATCACCTGAAAGAATGGCTGTATTTACGTTCCACTTTTCGTGGACGCTTGCTTTGCCTCTTCTTAACGGGGCTTTGTCCATGATGTCGTCATGCAACAAGGTGAAGTTGTGAAAGGCCTCGACCGCAATCGCGTAGGGAATGATGTTCTTGGCGTCATTTTTATAGAGCGAATACGAAAGGATTGTAAGCAGTGGCCGTAAACGCTTGCCGCCCAACTTCATGATGTAGCGGATGGGCTCGTAAAGAGACTTCGGCTGATCGCCAAATTTCTGTTTCGTGATTTCTGCTTCAATGAGCGAAAGATACTTCTCTACCATTCCTTTTTCTCTTCAAACGTCAAATCGATGGTTCTTCGGTCCACATCGGTTTTCTTTATGTGCACGGAAGTTTTATCGCCTAATCTATAAATCTTATTTCTCTTGCGGCCAATCACCCGATAATTTTTCTCATCCAGTTCATAAAAATCATCTTTCATATCCGCCAGCCGTACCATCCCTTCGCATTTTGTAGCGGTGATCTCAATAAAAATTCCGAAGTCAGTTACACCCGTAATAATACCGTCATACATTTTATCTTCGGCCATACTCATAAATTCCACTTGCTTGTACTTGATGGAAGCGCGCTCTGCATCGGCTGCCCTTTTCTCCCGTTCACTACTGTGAATACATTTATCTTCATATTCCTTTTTACTCATCGGCTTGCCTTCCTCCAGATAATGTTGCAACAAGCGATGGACCATCATGTCAGGATACCTTCGAATCGGTGATGTGAAATGCGTGTAATGATCAAACGCCAAACCAAAATGCCCTTTTGCATCGGTGGTATATTTTGCCTTTGCCATTGATCTAACAGCAAGTGATTGCAACACATTCTGCTCGGGCTTCCCTTCAATTTCATCCATCAGTTTATTCAATGAACTCGAAATTGATTTCTCTTCTATGTTCAACCGGTGGCCAAACTGCCGGGCAAACAACGAAAAATCACGAACTCTTTCGGGGTCAGGAAAATCATGTGTTCGATAGACAAACGTATTTTTGCCCTCACTTTTTTTCAGTTGATAAACAAAAGTGGCCACGGCTTTGTTGGCCAAAAGCATAAATTCTTCCACTAGTTTGTGGGCGTCTTTGCGTATTTTAGGAACTACTTCAAGGGGCTTCCCTTTTTCATCCAACTTAAATTTCACTTCCGCGGTCTCAAAATTAACGGCACCATTTTCAAATCGTTTCGTACGCAGCTTAATTGCCAAATCGTTTAACAATTTTAATTCCTTTGCAAAATTTCCTGTTCCGGTTTCAATTCCTTCCTGGGCATTTTCGTAAGTAAACCGATGATCGGAATGAATGACCGTGCGCCCAAATTTTTCAGCAATAATTTTTGCGTTTTCATCCATTTCAAAAATTGCCGCGAACGTCAACTTGTCTTCATGAGGGCGAAGTGAACAAAGTCCATTACTTAATTTTTCAGGAAGCATCGGCACTGTTCTGTCCACAAGATAGACAGATGTTGCGCGATCGAACGCATCATCATCCAAAATTGTTCCAGGCTTTACATAATGTGTAACATCGGCAATGTGTACACCGATTTCATAATTGCCATTATCTAATTTTTTAAATGAAATTGCATCGTCAAAGTCTTTGGCATCTTCCGGGTCGATGGTAAATGTCAATGTGCTGCGGAAGTCCCAACGTTTTTTGATTTCTTCTTTTTGAATTTCCTCCGAGATATGTTCCGACTCTGCCAACACCCGATCTGGAAAACGGAAAGGCAGATCAAATTCCGCCATGATGGAGTGGATCTCGGCTTCATTCTCGCCTGTCTTTCCAAGGATTTCCATCACTTTTCCTTCCGGGCTTTTGTCGCCTTCTGGCCAACGCGTTACTTCAAACAAAACCTTGTCGTTAGTCGTTGCTCCATTAATATTCTCAGTGTGGACAAAAAAGTCCTGATACATTTTTTTAAAATCAGGAACGATGAAGGCGTAGTTTTTTGAAAGCTCTACCTTCCCTACAAACCGGTTGCGCCCGCGTTGAATTACTTCAATCACTCTGCCTTCGGGGCTTTCGCCTGTTCTTTTCCCCAAAAGTTCCACCAATACTTTGTCGCCATGCATGGCCGGTAGCAAGTCGCGGGTTTTTACATAAATATCTTTTTGCCCCTCTATGCCGGTGGCGATGTAAGCAAATCGTGGGTTGACATGATCCACAATCCCCTCGATGCTTTGGGTTTCAAAAACTGAGGCAAAACTTCCGTTGGCCAGTTGCTTTATCTTTCCGCTCGACTCCAATTTCTCAAGCGCAGTAAAAAGGGCTGAGTTCGAGGCGTTGTTTTTCGCTCCGATCTTTCGAGCGATTTGTTTAAAATCGTAAGCACGACCCGGGTTGCCGTTCAGCAAACGCAACACTTCTTTGTGAACAGAATCTTTCTGTTCCTTTTCTTTTTTTGATTTTTTTTCTTTGAATTTTCTTTTTGACATGTTTATAAAATTGCGACCGTTTCCACTTTGGTGAACAACGAGTCAATGTTTTTTTGTAGTTCAATGGTTTGAGCAATTGCTGTAGCCATTTTGCAATAGTGGCCGGGGTCATCCATCAATCTTCCCTTTCTGTCTTTTAAATATTTCTCCATTACTTGATAGCCACCGATGTGGTAGTTCCACACTTCGGGCGTGATGCCTTCAAAGTAGTTAGACTTGTTGATGAATACGATTTGTTTTTCTTCATCATACTTTGGTTTTTCTATTCGGTCATCACCTTTGCCTTTGTATTTGGCTACGGGTTTGTTCAGTGACTTGTGTTTGAGCAGGTGCAACTCAATGAGCTGTTCGCCCAACGCTGCCATTTGCAAAAACAATTTGTGATCGTCCGTGAATGGAATGCGCGGGAAATCAATCTTCAAAAACTCGGCATACTTCTCTCGATATATATTGCTGTAAAGTACGGCATAACAATAATGAAGAATGTTTTCTGGTGTAAAGGCATCACCCCCACCCCTCTCCAATGGAGAGGGAGAAAATTTCTTTTTATAAGCCTTCTCCAGTTTTGCAATGATTTCTTTAGAGATGTTGGGCACACGGCCTTTGCTATCGTACTGCACCTCGGGCTCGAAGAGCATCATGCTGTGGCCGCTCTTGCGCTTGGGCTCAGTGGGTTTGTAGAGATAGAGTGGGAAAATATTTGATTGTGTCGTTCTTTCTCCGCATTTTGTTTCCATCATCAAATCACTAACAAAAAAGTGATCCATAATACTTGACTTGTTACTTCTTGCTGTTATTAGGCCAATGTTTTCAGAAAGCATGTGTTGCATTACATCCTTTCGATCTCTTTCAAGAACAGCAGGGTGATAAAAAATTTTTCTTTTGTCAAATGGCCGATACAAAATCTCTTTGAAACTATCTTCCCAATTAAGATCGTTAACCACTTCTTTTCTTGCTAAATCGATATTCCAAGAGGCAGATTTTTTTAACCCATAGGCTTGTATAAGAAATTCTAAATCAAATTTTAGATTTCTGAATTGCCTAATTTTTTGCTCTAGTGATTGCGCATCAAATGAAATTACAAATTCGTCCCTTGATGTGACAACACCTACACTATTGACTGGGAAAACATTTGTTACCGAAAACCATTTCAAATAATTTCTTATAGAGTCTGTTTTATCAATTTTTAAAGGATAAAATGGCGGCTGTGGCTTACATAACTTGTAGTTTTTTTTATCAAACTGAGTTTCCTCAAGCCAACGATATTTTTCTGATCGCAGCCCTAAAATATCTGTCACCCATAATTTGCAATTGCTTTCATTTTTCTTTTTGACACAAATTATGATTGCTACGCCTTTAGTGATATCAAATACATTTTCGTCTTTACCATTTATGGATACGCCTTCTTGCTTTTGACTATCTCCATGTAAATCGATTATATAAATCTCGTTGAAAGTTTCAAGTAAGCTTTGCCTCATTCCTCTAAATGTTGGATTTTGCAAATATCCATGGTTAGTAATCATGCCCACAATTCCATGCCCTGCTTTGTGAATTTTCCATTGAGCAAAGCGCAAGAACTTTACATAATCATCTTGCAGCCATTTCGGATTTTTTTCACCGAGCGGTTGGCCATCTACTTTGTAATAACTCTGTGCACCATCAACATCTTCTTTCAATAATTTTTCTGTCCATTCATTTTTTGTAGCTGAGTGGCCGCTATAAGGCGGGTTGCCGAGGATTACTAAAATAGGGTCGTGCTTCTTTACTTTGCCTGCCCGGTGGCTCTCTTCGCTCAGGCTTTCAAGGCCGGGTATTTCCGTCTGAGCCAGGTCTTCCATGTCGAGCGTATTGGTGAGAAAGAGATTGAAGCGGTCTTCCTCTCTCATTTTGTAACCAAGCTCTTCCAGCAAAAAAGCAATCTTAATGTGGCCAATGGCATAAGGCGCCATCATCAACTCAAACGCGTAATAGTTTTTGAGAATGTGGTTTTGAAAAAAACGGTTGAGTCCGCCTTCGCCATACTTATCAGTAAACTCTTTCACGGCCAGTTTGATCGCCTCTGCAGGGAAGGTGAGTGTGCCCCCGGCCGGGTCGAGCAGCGTTACTTCTTTGCTGGCGAGGCCATCGGCTAAATCAAAATGTGTTTTGAGTAAATCGTGGATGGCGCGCACAATGTATTTCACCACGGGCTCGGGCGTGTAATACACTCCGCGCTTCGCGCGCGTGGCCGGATCGTAAATGTTCAGAAACGTTTCATAGAAATGCACGATCGGGTCTTCGCCTTTTCCTTTGCGATAGTATTCGTGCAGAATGCTGCTTACATCGGCCGCTTGCAACACTTCGGCAATGTCATCAACAATCACTTCCATACCGAGCGGAAGTTTTTTGCCGAGCGAAATAAATTGAAACACATCGCGCAAAATGCCGATGGTAGGCGGGATCAATTCAAAGGCGAGCTTACGGTTGAAGTTGCCGTTTGCGCGTGTGCGCGCTGCAAACAAACCATACGTAATGGTTTGCGAATAAATATCGGCAAAGCCATCTTCTTTCAAATCGGCAATCAAGTATTTTTTGAATGCGGTATAAAATCCATAAAGCGGTCCTTTGCCTTTTTGTTCCTCTTCCAGTTCGATGGTTACTACTTCATCGCGAAGAAAGCGAGTTCGTTTGGCCAGTTCACTTGCCAACGACTCTGCTGTGAAAACTTTTGGCAATGAAAACGAGAAGAATTTTTCGAGGAATGCTAAAAATTTTTCTTCGTTCTCAACCGGAGGAACCGTTTTTAGTTTTTTAGCTATAAACGAACGACCAATAAACGTTTTATCAACAGGCTGACCATTTCTGTAAAGCCTGAATTCATAAAAGTCGGTGAGGATTAAGTTTGGAAAAACTGAACGGTAGCGTTTGAGTTGTTCAGAGTTTTCGATCACATCCAGGTTCTCTCCGGGCTTTTTGGCTTCGATGTAGCCCACAATTTTTTGCTGACCATCCCAGATACGAAAATCGGGATTACCCGCTTCTGTTTTTTTGGGAAGTGTGGTGATTTGAATTTTGCTCTTGCCCGTTGTTGAAGCAAACTTCTCAACAAAAGAAGAAAGGTGGGGGTAGTAGCTTTCTTCGCGGGCATCGCCCTGCAAAGTAGTGTCTGTTAATTTTTTGAGATACTCCGATAACATTCAGGATAATAAAGGTAACTGAAATTTCGCGGGCTACAAGATAGCATTGATCAAACTGTGTAGCTAATGTTCTTCTCCTCAATCAAAGGCATGTTCTTCATTTTTAAATACAGTTGGCCAATGGCCACCACATCGCGGGTACAGTATTCAGCGATTTTTTTTAGATCCCTTTCTTGATAATAAACATGATTTACTTTCGAGCCATCTATCTCCCCTTTGCTGGAAGGGATATCAAAAAGAGCAAGGAGCAAATCCAACGAGGTATAATGTTTGTAGTCGCCAAACTTCCATAGCTCCATGGTGTCAAGATGGGGCACATCCCATTTTTTTGTTCCCGAAAGGTTGAGCAAGGCCGGAAGGGTTATGCCGTTCACCAACATTCTACGGCTCAAGTAAGGGAAATCAAACTCTTTTCCATTGTGTGCACAGAGTTTAGTTTTGGAGTCCAATTTATCCAACGTTGATTTAAACTCATCGAGGAGGATTTTTTCGTTGTCGCTGGCAAAATATTTTGTCTTCAAGCCAAGCTGACCACTTTCATTGTCTATATATTTTCCGATCGCCACTACAATGATCTTTCCAAATTCGGCATAAATACCCGCCCGTTCATGAAATAAATCTTCATCCGTTTGGTTTTCCTCTCGTTTAAGAAAAGATGCTTTGCGAGCCCACTGCGCTTTGAAGCGCTCGTTCAACTGGTTGTGGTGCTCGGCCACACTCACCGTCTCTATGTCGAGAAAAAGGATATCGCGTAATTCTGGAGCCATAGGATTTCAGATAAGTAAAAACGAAGATGGGAAATTCTTGCCACAGATAAACCCAAATTAAAAAATTCACTATCAATGTCGTTTCCTTAAGCCATTTTTGATGACCTCACCTCGCTCCTCTACCAAGAAAGGATGTTAGCGGAGCTTAAGGAAACAACATTGAATTCACTATTCAAAATTTAAAGGGGGTCTCTAAAAATCGTGCGTTTGACTACCTCAATCCTTCGCCTTTCGCCACAAGAGAAAGTAAGTGGAGTTTTTAGAGCCTTTAAGATTAAATGTAGCTTTAAACTTGTAATTGAGAACTTGGGGCTCAACGGTTCTTCAATTCTTGCATTGCTTTACTGAAATTTTCTTTAATGGATTGGCCAGCTTGATGATGTTGATTTTTTACAAGCCACTTGCCATTGACAATTGTTCCTAAAATCCGGCTTGAGTCAGAAGTGTACAGGATTGTAGCCAATCTGTTTTTCTCTGACGTTTCGGATACCAAATGAGATTTTGCATTGAAGATGACTGCATCAAATGGCTTTCCTATTTCAAAATTGTTGGCCGAAGAAACGCCCATCGCTTTCCTTCCGGAACGAACCGACTCATTTACCAAATTCGCTGCCGCATCACCTTCAAAAGTATTTCGTTGGTTTGTTACCAGACGCTGTCGATAATCAATCATTCGAAATTCTTCCAAAGGATTCAAGCCAATATGGCTATCGGTGCCAATGCTCCAGTGCCCACCCAGTTTTAAATATTCTTTCATGCGAAAAATTCCGTCCCCCAGGTTTCCTTCGGTGGATGGACAAAGTACCACATTGGCTTTTGAAGCTGCCAGTTTTTTTAATTCATTGTCATCAAGGTGTGTTGCATGCACTAAATGAAACCGTTCATTCACGGGCAAATTTTCGAGTAGCCATTGCATGGGACGTTTCTTACAAAATGCCAGGCAATCGGTGATTTCTTTTTTTTGTTCAGCTACATGAAGGTGGAATGGCAAGTCATTCGGCCCGTGATCAAAAACGGTTTTGATATCATCCAAGTCAACGGCTCGTAAAGAATGCACGCTGAAACCGAGCGATGCATCCGAATAATTTTTTATAACCTTTTCAGAGGCGTTAAGTAAATTAAAATAGTCGTCAACGTTCTTAGAAATAAATCTTCGCTGGCGAGGTTGGGTGGCCAATCCAAAGCCTCCTTTTTGGTAGAACACCGGCACAAGCGTTATTTTTATTCCTGCAGTTTTTGCAGCACTGACCATGCGCGCACCCATCTCGGCAGGGTTTGAGTAAGGGGTTCCTTCTTTATCGTGATGGAGGTAGTGAAACTCTGCAACATGGGTATAGCCAACGCGAACCATTTCTGCATAGAGCATGGCCGCGATTGCTTCTGCCTGTGGTGGATCAACCGCCAAGGCACATTTGTACATTTCTTCGCGCCAGCTCCAAAAATTGTCTGATGTACCAGACGGATGATTTTCCGCCAAACCTGCCAAGGCGTATTGAAAAGCGTGTGAATGTGCATTTTGAAATCCGGGCAAAGCAAAACCTTCTACTTCTTCGATCTCCTTTGCCTCCGGTGCCTGATTGGAGAGATATTTAATCAATCCATTTTTGTCGATGCCAACGTAAGCTGACAGCCAGCCTTCTTTTTGAAAAAGTGAATTAAAGCAGAAATATTTTAACCCTTCACCCTGTTTTTGTTCCTTGTCCAACCCGGGTGGGAGGGGAAGATTGTGATTTGACATTTCTTTACCGGTTTTTAGATACGGTCTTCAAAGCACTCGATTTCAATTCTTCTTTTTCCTTTTGAACAGCCCCTGTAGTTTGTCTTGCAACACATCTTGTGCTGTTTTTGTGCTATCCGTTTTTGCCTTCGCATTTGCCGTGTCCTTTTTGCCAACTAAAATAGTGTTCAACACTTCTTGTGCATTTGACCCTGGCGCAGCCTTTTGCTTGGTGGTGTCCTTTTTCCCACTCAAAATGGTATTAACAATATCCTGTGGTTTTGTGCCTTGCACCACTTGTTGCAAAGCCGCTTTCCCTTTTTCCGTTGCCGCTTGGGTTACCGCCTCTTGTACTTGTTTCTTTTGTCCTTCCGAAATTAATGTTGCTTTTGGATTGGCAAACGTTCCACCCAAATTAATATTCAAAGGTATTTCGGAAGTGGAATTATTAGAGCCTGCATATTGATTAACCAATCCCTGGAATTGTGCGCCAAGTTTGCCCGCAGGCACATTCATTTTTAAAGCATAATCAATCGCTCCGTTCAACGCGGTGCTTCCCGTTATGGCCGTGGTGTAGTCTCCAAATTTTACATTGAAAGGTTTCACGCTCAACTTGCCGTCCGTAATCGTGGCCGACATGAGAACATTTTTTAATGTAACCTGATCTGTGTTGTTGAGGCTGGTGAGCGAAGTGATGCCGGAAACTAATTTTGATTGGGTTACCATCGCTTCCGCAATTTTAACTAAGCCATTGCCATTCACCGTATTTAATTTAGGCATCATATCCTGACCTAGTTCGCCATTGATCTTAAAATCAGTACCAAATTTTCCGGTAGCCATTCCGGCTATGGGCGCATATTTTTTTACAATCGAAAAAGAACTGGCAGCCTGCTGAATCGATAAGTTCTCAATCTTCAAACCAAAATCGTATTTGGGATGCTGAATGTCTTTGGTGCTGTACGTTCCATTAATAACAAAAGAGCCACCGAGCATATCAAATTTCATGTTGGTGAGGTCAGCCACGGAATTTTTTAACAGCACCTCACCCGATGCTTGAGTGATCACATAGTCCATCAGCTTTACTGTTTTAATTCCGGAATGCAACGCAAAATCAATGTTCGCGGGGATAGGAATGACATGCAATTTAGCCGTGTCCTTTTTGTTGGTTGGCGCGCTATCGGTCATGAATTCATTGAGGTCAAGCAACGTGGAATTAAAATTCAAAATGCCACTGATTGTTTCTTTACCAAACACGTAACCGATGTAGTTCCCCACATTGCCATCTACGCGAAAATTACTTCTGCCAATTGTTCCGATGGTATTTTTGATGTCAATTTTTTGAGGATCAAACGATGCGCTGGCTTGGGAAACGGTAACCGCATAGGGGAGTGTCTTGGAGGTAAACTTAAAATCCTTCAGCGAAGCCGATCCACTGGTAGGCAGTTGGTTGTAGCGTTTTGCGAGTACATCCGAATATTTTCCCTTGGTTTCGATGTTGGCCTTCACCTTTCCCGCCAAGGTCATTCCGTCAAGCGGGAAAATTTTGGTCATCTTTTCGATATCGATACCACCATCTGCTTTTAGGCTCCACGTGTAATCATCTAAATTTTGGAGCAGCAAATCAGCCATGAATTTTTCGCCATCCATCAACATTGAAAATCCACTGACAGCAATATATGTTTCGGCCATTTTGCCAGAACTGTTTTTTATCGTTGAATTGAATTTTAAATCCTGCAGAGGCAAGGGAAACCTAGAAGATTTTACATACCCATCAGCGAACGCCATGGAAGCATCTACCGTTGGGATTATTTTTTTGATGCTGTCGTAAACACCTTTGGCCGTAGCCGACACTTTAAACGTTCCTTTCATTTCAAGGCCGTCCATTGGAAACATTTTACTTAGTTCGGCAAGGTTGAGCGAAGCCTTTAGGCCGGCACTCATCCGGTAATCTTTCAGGTTTTCGATCGTGGCGCGGGCATCCACCGGGTTAGTGCCAAAGTCAAGGTGCAATTTTTTTAAATCAACCAAGGTATTCGCAATTACCCCAGTCTTGTTGTCGATCACTAAGTCCATGTTGATGTTGTTCACTGCTGTTGGCAATGAGGGATATTTGAACATCGCGTCTTTCACCTTTAAATCCATCATGAAGGTGGGCATCTGCTTGGGGCCGTAGGTGCCTTTCACAAAACCAGTAAACGACAGATCTCCTTTTGTTTCCACCTTGGCAAAACTTTTGGAATACATTCCCGGAACAAGGGAAAGCAAACTCTTAAAGGAATTTTCAGGACTCTTAAAATTAATGTCCATGCCGAAATCTGTCGGGTTCATTTTAAACCAACCATCAAAGCCCAGCGCAAATTCGTTGAGGCTGACAGCATTTTCTTTGAACGTGTACTTGGTGTATCCTTCGCTTATGCCAATGATGGCACTCACGGCAGCATGTTTGTTGGTCAGGTATTCTACACCGCCATAGTTAACAGTTAATGAATCCACCCCTGTTTTGGTAGTCAAGTCAAACTGTATCTCGTTGAAATTGCCGCTGCCGCTATGGTTCAGTCCATTCAACGACATATAAAATGGCAGGGAGGCATCATCGTAAATTACTTCTCCATTTTCGATCGACCAGCTATCAATAGCAAAAGAAAATTTGCTCGGCTCGGTCGATTTTACAGTGTCTTTCGATGGGTAAGTGATGTTGTAATTGGCTTGTCCGCCTTTCAACACTTTTACATTAATCTGGGGATGCACCAAGGTGATTCCTTTCACCCTAAGTTGGTCGCCAAAGAGAATATCTTTTAAATTCACTTCCACATCAAAGCGATCCACAATAAATAAATGCTGGCCTTGAAATGGCGCACGGTTAAAAACACCAAGCTCTTTTACCTGAACTGTAACGTTGGGAAAATGACGAAACACCGAAAGGCTGAAATTATTCACATCAAAAACAACATCGGCATTTACTGTCTTTGCTATCTCCTCGTCCACTTTGGCCTTGATTTTATCCTTAAAAAGAATGGGCAACACAATTGCCAAGGCCAGCAAAAGCACGACTACAATGGTGAGGTCAATGATGGTTTTTTTTAGGATTTTCATAACGGATGTGTTGAGCGGCAAAAGTAGTAAATCGAAAAACCAATTTTATCCCCCAATCTGTGATTCAAACCTTCTTGTCGGCTTAAAACCATCGGAGCATGAGGTTTAGCAATTTCATTCTCAGCTTGCTATACGGTGGGTGCATGAGGTACGCAATCGAGAACCCTCGCTTTTGTTTCAATACTGGTTTTTCATTGGAAAATGCCAAAAAGCCATGCCGTCCGTGCGACTTGCCTATGCCGCTATTGTTCACGCCCCCAAATGGCAAATTGGGATGCGAAAATTGCAACACACAATCATTGATGCCGACCGATCCTGCCGAAGTTTCTGTGAGCATTTTTTCCTGAAAGGATTTTCGGTTGCTAAAAACATAAAGGGCAAGTGGCTTTGGGCGGTTATTGATAATATCGGTGATTTGATCGACCGTGCGAAACGGTACTACCGGCAAAATCGGTCCGAATATTTCATCCTGCATGGCCAGGGCATGTGGATCTACCAAGGTGAGCACGACTGGATGAATGAAATGGGTTTCCGCATTGACTGGCCCCGACATTTCAATTTTCGCTCCCTTTTCAACTGCATCTTTTAGGATTCTATTTAGTCTGTCAAAGTGCTTTCGGTTGACAATGCGCGCATAATTCGGTGACGACTCTTTAATGGTGCCATGTTCGCCAAACATTTTAATTGTGACCAATCGCAATTCATCAATAAATTTTGATTGCACCTTTTCGTGCACCAATACATAATCCGGAGCAATGCACGTTTGACCATTGTTTAAAAATTTTCCGAAAGCAATCCGTTTGGCAGCATCCTGCAGATCGGCCGATTCGTCAATAATAGCTGGAGATTTGCCTCCCAATTCCAGCGTAACGGAAGAAAGATTTTCGGCTGCCGCTCTCATTACAATTTTTCCAACACTCGGGCTGCCCGTGAAAAAAATATGATCAAAGGGAAGGCTGAGCAATTGTGATGAAGCTTCTTGATTGCCTTCGATCACAGTAACCAAGTCTTCGTCAAAAAATGCCGCGACCAATTCAGCAATCAGCTTTGAAGTATGGGGGGTTAGCTCCGAAGGTTTGATCACAGCCGTGTTGCCTGCGGCAAGGCATGAAACGAGAGGGCCAAAGCAAAGGTTAAATGGGAAATTCCAGGGCGCAATGATGAGGCAAACACCTTTTGGTTCATAGCGAACCTCAGCCCTTGTGCCAAGATAAGTTATTGGTGCATCAATCTTTTGGGGTTTCGCCCATTCTTCCAAATGGGCCAATGTATGCCGGATCTCTGTCAGCACCGGATAGAGTTCAGAAATGTCTGATTCGGTTTGTGGTTTTTTGAAATCCTGATAAACCGCATTGCTGATGCGGAGGCGATTCTCCATCAAAAAAAATTCGAATGAGCGGAGTATTTTTTTGCGTGCATGTAAGCCCTCTGATCGAAGCAAAAGGCTTCTCCGCTTTTGCTTCTCAAACAAGTCGAGCATTCGTGGGTTGTCAACGGCAACACGGGAAGCCATCATCTTACTGTTTTCTTGAAAGTTATCAATTTTTTAGCGACTATTCCTTGTTGCTCTGAATCGACATCGAGCCGAGCGAGTCGTATTTATCTTTGAATAGGATGTGCTGTGGCGAGGTATTTCAGAAGCAAGTTTTTAAGGGTTTGGCTGCGGTCTATTTACTAAAGCCTAGCCAATTTGCATCAGAGAATTTACACCCGTTCTGAAAGGTAAATTAGTTTTGAAGCACGCGCAACTCAACTCGCCTGTTCAATTTGTGGGCCTCCTCCGTATTTGCGCGCGATAAAGGTTGTGTTCCACCAAAGGCTTTTGTTTTAATCCTATTCTTATTGATGCCTTGCTTAACCAAATAATTTTTCACTGCATCAACCCGTTGCTGAGAAAGTTCCACGTTCTTTTTAGGATCTCCTGCCACATCAGTGTGACCTTCGAGTTGGATTATCATATTGGGGTTGTCTTTCATCATCTTCACAATTTGGTTTAATTCCGGATCGGAAGAAGACTCAATTTTGGACTTGCCAACGGTAAAGATCAAGTTGTCAAGCCGCATAAGTTTGCCAACGGTGTGTGTCTCTTCAGCTACTTTAGCGGCTGTGCTGGGCAAACCGAGTTCAACGTTTTTGATGACCTTGCGATCGCTATTTGCCTCAGCGGGATCAATTAAAAATTTAGAAGAAGCGTAACCGGGTGCTTCTATTGTGATGGAATATTTTTCATTGTCAAATAATGGAAAATTAAATGAACTCCCCGAAAGGAAGCCAGCCTTGCTGCCGTAGGGCTCACTCTTATAAACTATCTTTGCCGCCACTGCTTCTTTGGTGCTCGCACTTGTAATGTTGCCTTGAGCATAAATAAGTGTATCCGCAACTTGACCGTAAACCGCAATAGTTAGGATTGAAAAGGAGCTAAGAAAAATGAGTTGTTTCATAATCCTACAACTTTAAAATTTTGAACTCCACCCTGCGGTTTTTGGCATTGCCCGCCTTCGTGTTGGTCAGGTCGATCAGTTTAGTTTCTCCAAAAAACACAATTGAAATCCGTTCGTTGGATATGCCCTTTTCGATCAGGTATTTCCCTACTGATTTTGCCCTGCGTTCTGACAGCCCCATATTCCATTCATTTGACCCGATCTGATCCGTATGGCCGGCAATCTCTACCTGCATCGTTTGCTTTTCGTTCATCAAAGTTGCGATTCGGTTCAGCTCAGAGAATGACTCTGGCCTCAACGAAGAATGGTCGAAGTCGAAGAAAATATTGTTGAGGGTGATGGTTGCATTCTCCTGAATGGCGGCAACTTGTATCGGCTCCAGCTTTACATCTTCTTTAAATGTGCCGGGTTGTTTAAAATTGCGCAAGTCAAGGTTTTGGCTTTCAGAAATATGATCTTTGGCCTCAGCCCGAAAACCATATAATTCTCCGGCCGGCAAATGGATTTCATACTCTCCGGTTTCTGGATTGGAGTAGGTGACGCCAACTTCCTTCCCATCTTTCAGCCGTTCGTAAATAATTTTTGCCTCAATCGGCTGCCCGGTTTTGGCATCAATCAATTTTCCCTTGACGATTATGATTGCTTCAGGATTTCTAAACAAGGGTGTTTTTACACGGTAGATATCAAAATTGTCGGGGGTGATTGCCCGGGAAAAATAGGCGTAATCACTAGTGGATGGAATATTAAAAAAGATGTCGTCCAATTTAGAGTTTATCTCGGGCCCCATGTTTTGCGGGTCAGACCATTTGGTCCAGGTATCGTCCAGTCTTTTGGAGGTGTAGATGTCACTGCCCCCGTAGCCACTAAAACCATTCGAAGAAAAATAAATTGTTTTGTCATCCGAAGCAAGAAAGGGAGTGCCCTCGTCTCCTGCTGTGTTGATCAAACCGCCTAAATTTAAAGGCTCTGACCAAACGCTATCGTTTTGCGAAAAGCTCGCATAAAGATCTCTCCCACCATGTGTGTCATCGCGATCAACAGACATTAACAAAACCTTTTGGGTATTTGATAAAAAGTACTGCGCCCGCTCGCTGTAGTTATAATCGTTTTTTATTTGAAGTGTTCTTGGAGCGGTCCATTTTCCCCCCATATTATTGCTAACTGAAACACCCGATAACATTTTTCCGTTTTCCTTGTATTGGTTGCCCAGCACTAAAACGACTGCCTTGCCATCCGGTGTAGCAGAGGTTACCGCGTTGACAAAGTTGGGGTAAGCGTTGTTGAGGGTAGGGCCTGCATTTTTTGCTAATGTCCATTTGCCATCTGAGCCAAGCTCGGAGTACCAGATATCTTCCTTGTCTTTGACGCCCCCTGAATTATCCGGGTGGTTTTGTCTGCTAAAATAAAGCGTCTTTCCATCGGGCGAGAGCAAGGCATTCAAATCGTTGAATTCGCTGTTTACATTTTTGTCGAGGCGTTCGATGGTAAGGCCTTTTGCCAAGAGCTCGGGCCGATCGATATTGGCGATTATCGGATAATTCGAATCCGATATGGCCACCGCATCCACGGCAAAATAGTCGGACAAAGCCTTGCCATCAAATTCAAGTTTAACAGCATTCACCTTGAAAGAGGTCTTTGCAAAAAACACGTTGCGCATCTGAGCAACAATCGGTATAGCTTGTGGGTTGAACGTTCCCACCAAATGTTCCTTTCCTGTTTCATCATAAATGAACACTTTGAAAAGTGCCCCGGGGTTATACGATTCCGCAATAGCTACCTGCTGAATTTGAATGGGAGTGGTATAACCTAATTTAATAAACTCAGACCGTTTAGGCTTGTCGGGTGTCCAAGCGTTGGGATTTTGACCACCTGCGGGAAGCACATTTGGCTTACCCAAAGCCTGAGAGGCCGAATATTGAATAGGGGTGAGTTCTGAAGAAAACTCAATCACTTTTGAAGCCCATTGAACCGACTGGCTAAAGGAAAAAAATGAGGAAACAGAAAAAGCTGTGGCAAGTAAATATCTATTCATGGAGTTGATAGTGAGGGTAATTAAAGGATAAACATAGCTAAAAAATTAAAAAATGCCGAAAAAAGTAATTCATTCAAGGATTGACAATTAAAACAATCGCTACCACAAATTTTGAAAGCGCCCCTACTCCAATGAAGTCTTGTTGAAAAGCAAGAACCCAACATGCAAAAGCACCCCAAGCTGCCGGTTAGGGTCATCGTAATAGTTAACACTTAGGCTAATGGGGCCAACGGTGCTGTGCATGACTAAGTCCGCCATCCCTGCAAAATACAATTGCTCAATCTGCGGTTCCACTTTAGCGCGTTGCGTTCCGTCTTGCGAAATCGATTGCAATGGCTTGAATACATACGCTTCTAACCGAAAGTCCAGGTTCTTGCGGATAGCAAAAACATTTCGCCACCCGCCAGCCACATAATTAAATGCCCTGAAATTTTGAAGCAGCAAGGTGCGGCTGTCTTGCAAGGGGTTGAAGGCGGGGGCATTGATGATGGTGCCAAAATAATTGGCAAAGGTAGGTTGATTGGACAGCACCCCTTCCAATAAATAGCCTGAACTGTAGATTCCCTTTTTAAAGTACTGTTCCACGGTAACTTTGGCCTGAACCCAACTGGGGTTTGTTCTTTTTGGAATTTTGCTTATTGACGTATTCCCCGGAGCATATTCTTCTAAAAGTGAAAAATAATTGGCGGAGACTGCAAATGCTTTTCCCTGCGAAGGGTATTGCTTTCTATTCATTGAATTGAAACTCATGCCAACCCCAAACCGCAGGCCAGAAAGTTCCAGGCGATCAAGAGTATCAGTGGAAATCAACACATTCCGATTGCTGTATTGGTCCGTGTTTGACAAATAAGCCCCCTGTAAATAGGCTTTGATTTGCCGGGCCACCGGCACACCCACTTTAACTCCGTATTTTCGATCGGTACGTATTAAAATGGTTGGCGTGGAGGTACTTCCAAAAAGGCTGTTTCCTTGCAAAAAATTCCAACTGTTGATCGTGCCTTCAGGCTCCAAATAAAATTGGCCGAAATGGGGGAAATCAAAGCGCGCCTTGAGTTGGCCAGATTTGTAGAAACTGCCCGAAGCGAAATTCATCTGGGCATGGGAAAGGACTTGCCCAAAATAATAATAGTTCATTCCTAAATAAATATTGCTGATGTCCCTGGTTGCTATTACACCTCCAAAATCAACCTGCAAATTATTTGGCTGCCTTCGTGCTAATTTAAAATTATAGTCCTTGCTGTCAGGATTCGAGATAAAACTGGGATATACATTATTGAAATAATCATCCGACACTAAATTGAAATAACCCCTTTTAATGTCGTTGAAATACAACGGGCGCTTCCCGTTCTTGAAAAAGCGATTCAAATATTTTTGCTGGCCTTTGGTAAACCCATCGTAGGTGATGTTATTGACTTTTATGGGAATGGTTTTATTGTTGAACCGGTTTCGGGCTTCGGCCACGGCTTCACAGGTTCTTCGCGCGGCAATTTTTGATTTGATCTCAGCCATTTGCTTCATCGTCCGGGCATAGCCGCTATCAATCATCGCTTTTGCCTTTGCAAAATCAAAGGCAGAAAATTCGGTTAGGTTAGGCTGAATATAAATACCTGAAGGCGGCACTTTGCTGGGATCCGATTTATCTAAAAGCATATACAACAAAGAGCGCGAGATCAATTTATCATCTTCCCCGTAAGGGTATTTGTCAAAAACTTTCGAGGAGACATTACACCCAATCACCACATCGGGATGAAAGGCTTTCTGAACTACATCAACAGGAAAGTTATTGTAAACACCTCCATCGAAAAGGTATTTGCCGTCAACGCGGATAGGATTATAAAAAAAAGGAGCGGTTTGCGTAGCCCGCAGGGCATCACTCAACACACCGCTATCGAGTACTACTTGGGTTTGGGTAAAAATATCGGAGGCAACTACCCGCAACGGCACAAACAAGCTATCAAAATTATTTTTGGCGATGGCCGCAGGTTGGGCGAGTTTTTCGGCCAAGGCAAAATTGAGCGACAGGTCACTCGCCAAGCTCGTATTCCATAAAAAGCTAAAGGTGGAGTCTAAGGAAAGGTTGAGCTTTAAAAAGGAGGGGCTCTCCTCTTTTTTGTAATAATAATATTGGCTGCCTTCTTCAATTCGCCCGTTGACCCAATCCAAAAAAGATTTTGAAGTCATGATCTCTTCGATCTGGGCAGGGCTCATGCCGGCCGCGTAGCAGCCCGCCACGATTCCACCCATGGAAGTGCCCGTCACATAGTCGATCGGTATTTCATTTTCCTCCAAGGCTTTCAGCACACCAATATGGGCAAGGCCTTTTGCGGCACCCCCGCTGAACACTACGCCAACTTTTTGTGAAAAGCTTAGGGCATAGAAGAATAAAAAAAATATGGTAGTTCCGATCCTCACGCTCCCTGTTTAGACGTTCGATGGCTTGGTTTATTCCATTCAGTGATTGCCCCGAAAATTTATTCGGCAAATAACGAGGTAATTCATCAGATAATGAAAAAATGAAACCTTACTGGGAGGCTACAATGGGCGTGGGCAAATCAGCAAAGGGTATTAATTGAAGCCGGAGGGTCAATTCCCTTTTCAGGTTTTCAAATTCGGTCCAATACTTTTTGTCAACAGGTTTAGAGGGGGGCAATTCAACGCGGAGTGCATCTACCTGCACACCGTTGCGCCAAAACCGGTAGCACAGGTGCGGCCCAGTGGCTAAGCCTGTGCTGCCCACATATCCAATGGTTTGCCCCTGGTTTACATGTGCACCGGCCACCACGCCACCTGCTATTTTTGACATGTGCAGGTAACCCGTTGAGTAGGTTCCATTATGGCGTATTTTTACATAGTTGCCATTATTGGCGGAGTATTGTGCTTCTAACACAATGCCATCGCCCACGGTCCTGATCGGTGTGCCGGTGGCAGCCGCAAAATCGGTGCCCAAGTGAGCACGAAAAACTTTAACTACCGGGTGAAACCGGCTAAGCGAATAGCGCGAGCTGATTCTTGTAAACTCAATGGGATATTTTAGCAATGCTTTGCGCAAACTATTCCCTTCTTCATCAAAATAATCCACGCCCTCCCCCTGGTCAAAAGGAAAAGCATAGTAGCCGTGATCGAAATGTTCAAAATAAATCCCAAGGATTTTGCCAATGCTATAGGGTTGCCCCTCCACGGTGTTCTCTCCATAAATCAATTTGAAGCGGTCTCCCTTTTGCAAGTGCTGAAAGTCCACCTGCCAGCCGAAGATATCGACAAACTTATTTGTCAAATCAGGTGAAATAGTAAGTGCTTGAATTGTCTCCGACAAAGACGAATTGATTGTCCCTGAGATAGATTTTTCTTCGGTCTTCATCGCGCGCTGGCAAGGTTCGACCGATAAGGAATCCTTCAAATGAAAAATAACATACTCCAATGGGTTCGTTTCATATACCAGTGCCACAGCGGTATGGAGCGAATCGGGCTGTGTAATGAGTGCATATTTTTTTGAGGCCGCTATCTTTCTGAAATCGAAAACGGTGCGCGGAAGAGACCGTAGCTGCTGTAAAACCAGGGTTGAAATAAAACTTCCATTAAGGAGTTCTATAAAAAGTTGGTTGCGTTTCACGAAGCCTTCTTTTACCTCCATAGCGTTCACCAACATGCCGTACTTGACGATTGGTTTTTCAATTTTTATAAGTTGTGAAGAGTCCGCCACCGTTTCATATTCTGCCGGATGGTTAAATACTGTGGTATAGGCAACCAAAAGAAAAAACGAACCGATCAACAGCAATGCTGCGCCAAGAAGGTAATAGTTTTTTTTTCGCAAAGCCAACTTGATCATTGAATCTAATGCAAGTTTAGCTTAAAAATTTGGGTTGCCCCTTTACATCCCTGTAAACTTTGCTTTTCCTTCGTCCAAGAATTTTACAAAATGCTCTACATTTAGGTCATAAGGCTTTGGTGAAACCAGGACGCGCTCATCGTTGCCTATCAACACATAAAATGGCTGGGCATTGTTGTTCAAATTAGCGATCTGCAAATCGGCATTTTGTTTGCCGATGGTTTTCTTCACTTTGTGGTCATACTTTGAGGTGAGCCATTCGCTTTCGGGCAACTCTGTTTTGTCATCCACATACAATGCTACAACTACATAGTCTTCTTTCAATCTTTTCAACACTTGTGGATCGCTCCAAACGCGCACCTCCATTTCGCGGCAGTTGGTGCACCCATGCCCGGTGAAATCGATAAACAGAGGCTTGTGTTGCTGCCTTGCGCAAGTCAAGGCTTGCCTGTAATCAAAGTAACCATTGAGGCCGTGGGGCAAATGCAGAAAGTCGGCATATTTTGGAACGTCACAGATTTGGTTTGGCTTGTCTTTGCGGTTCGCGCCAAGCAAATCAAAATCGTGGGTTGACATGGGCGGCAGATAACCCGCCAATGCTTTGAGTGGTGCTCCCCACATGCCCGGAACCAGGTAAACCAAAAATGTAAACGTGATCATGGCCAATGAAATCCGCAGCACACTGACGGTCTTGTCTTCGGCATCTTTGCCCGTATCGCCCGGCAGACGAAAGCCTTTCATTAAATAAATTCCAATCAACGATGCAATCACTATCCAGATTGCCAAGTTGATTTCGCGATCAAGAATGTGCCAATGAAAGGCTTGATCGGCAATGCTCAAAAATTTGAAAGCGAGCGCAATTTCAATAAAACCCAAAACAACTTTTACCGTGTTGAGCCACCCACCAGATTTGGGCAATGACTTCAGCCAGTTTGGAAAAAATGCAAAGAGCGTGAACGGGATGGCGAACGCCAATGAAAATGCAAACATGCCGATGATCGGTTTTAAAAATTCACCCCCGGCCGATGAGACCAAAATGCTTCCCACCAAAGGGCCCGTGCAAGAAAACGAAACTAAAACCAAGGTGAAAGCCATAAAGAAAACACCAGTCAACCCGCCCTTCTCCGCTTGCTGATCTACTTTGTTAATGAACTTTCCTGGCAAGGTAATTTCAAACAATCCGAGAAATGATAATCCAAATACAATGAACACCAAAAAGAATATAAGATTCGGAATCCAATCGGTTGAAAGTTGGTTGGCCGTTTCCGGCCCCATCAATGGGGCAAGAACAGCACCGATAACGGTGTAAATAATAATGATCGAAAGCCCGTAAGTCAACGCCTGAAATTTGTTTCCCCGACCTGTAAAAAAGCTCACCGTCATGGGGATCATTGGAAAGACACAAGGCGTGAGCAGTGCAGCAAGCCCAGCGAAAAATGCCAGGAGAAAAAACCCCCAGAGTGATTTTCCGCCCCCTTCTTGCTGAACTAAAGCAGGATTGAGTTGAGGGCCTTTAATGGTTGAACCTAGTTGTGTACTTGTTGTGTCTGGTGGGGCTTGGAGCTTGGAACTTGGGACTTGGGAAGGAATCGAGTCTTGCTGCTTTAATTCTTGAATTTTGAATTTTGAATTTTGAATTTTCGAATCCCCTGAAACTTTTATTTTGTCAAACAAAAATTCCCCGTCACCCGGCACACATTGGCCTGTGAGTTCCGTGCAGACTTGGTATTCATAATTTCCTGCAATCTTTAAAGGCGCTGCCAGCACTTTTATTTTTTGCCTAAACTCGGCTGTGCCCTTGAATATCTTTACGTCACATTCAAAAATTTTATCATGCTTGTCTATTGGGTTAACGGCCACGATCCCGCCAATTTTCGCGTAACTTTTATCGGGCTGAAAGGTGAAGCTCGTTTTGATCGGCCCGTCTTCGCAGGGAAATTCGGAGGAATACAAGTACCAATTAGGCTCAATGGTAGCTTTGAAAATGAGGATGAGTTCATCACCTGTTTTTACTTCACCCGATGAAGCTTCGGTTATCCATTTGGCAGGCTTCAGCACTTGGGCTTGTAGGGTTGAAAACTCAACCGTTAACAAAAGGAGGAAAGTAAAAAGAGTTCTTGAGCGCATGTTTTGGTTTTTGAAGTGCTAAAATAACGAAGCAAAGCCAAAATAAGTTGAGCAAACAAAGAGACACGTCTTTTGCAAGACAAATAAAGGCGTGAAGGGCATCAGGAAGGTCTGCTCAAAATTTTGGTTGACATCGCTAATGCCTGCGCCTAACGCGTCATTTTTTGCTACCTTTCATTTTTCTTTTTATTCCATGGACTTACTTTTCAAACCTTGGCCTTGGTATGTAGCCGGCCCGATCATCGGGCTGACCGTTCCTGCTTTATTGTGGATGGGCAACAAACGGTTAGGCATTTCTTCTTCCCTGCGGCACTTCTGCGCGGCTTGCCTGCCCGCCAATATTCCGTTGTTTCAATACAATTGGAAAAAGGAGGGTTGGAATTTTTTCTTTGTGTGGGGCCTTTTGCTTGGAGGCTTTATTGGAGGATGGCTGTTGGCCAATCCAGATCCTATAGCCCTTTCACCAAAGACGGTTGACTATTTTTCTTCGTTTGGAATAACGCAACAAGCAGGATTGATGCCATCAGAAATTTTCAGTTGGGAAATGCTGTTTTCCCTGAAAGGTTTTTTGGTAATGATCCTCGGTGGTTTTTTGGTGGGATTTGGCACCCGGTATGCGCAAGGCTGCACGTCAGGCCATGGCATCCTCGGTCTGTCTGCTTTGCAGTGGCCTTCGCTATTGGCAACCGCATCATTCTTTATTGGCGGAATTTTATTTTCTCATCTTGTGCTTCCCTACATCCTTGCGTTATGAAAAACATTCGATACCTATTTGTTGGAGTTGTATTTGGTTTAACTCTTACCAAAGGCGAGGCAGTCTCTTGGTACAGGATCCAAGAAATGTTTCGCTTCGAGAGCTTTCACATGTTCGGCATTTTTATGACGGCAATTCCGGTGGGAGCGATCTCCTTATTCCTTCTTAGAAAATTCAATGTTAAAACGTTGGGTGGTGAAGCGATTGAAAAACCATAAAAACATTTTCATCCAGGCATCGTCCTCGGAAGTTTAATTTTTGGATTTGGTTGGGCACTGAC
The DNA here is from genome assembly GCA_043758895.1 of Bacteroidota bacterium. Taxonomy (GTDB): domain Bacteria; phylum Bacteroidota; class Bacteroidia; order Cytophagales; family Cyclobacteriaceae; genus ELB16-189. The sequence goes on along the minus strand of JAYVMP010000066.1, from coordinate 24,973 downwards.
GGGGGCTTGCCCAGGCCCCTTATATGCTCAAATCGGGTCTGGTTCGTTAGTTACAATCGCAACGTTATTTTCTGCACTTGCAGGCACCTGGGTATTCGGGCGAATTCAGCATTGGCTTCCTAACCATTAAACTCATTTCAGCTCGCGCAAATAAAGCTGGATGGTGTTCTCCAATCCTAGATAAAGGGCATCACAGATTAGTGCGTGGCCAATGGATACCTCATCCAAATGCGAGAGTGATTGTTTCAAGAATTTTAAATTTGCCAGGTTCAGATCATGGCCTGCATTAATCCCAAGGCCAAGCCGATGGGCCAAATTTGAAGCTTCGATATATAATTTGATAGCGGCCTCACGGTTTTGGCTGTAATGCGATGCGTAAGGTTCTGTGTAAAGTTCTATCCTGTCCGCACCAACTTTTTTTGCGCCCTCCACCATCTTTAAGTCTGGGTCAACAAAAACAGAAACGCGCGCGCCTGATTTTTTCAATTCGCTAATAATTTCTACAAGGAAATTTTCATTCTTTATCGTGTCCCATCCTGAATTGGAAGTGATCACATCGGGCTTGTCGGGTACCAATGTAGCTTGTGCAGGCTTCGTTTTTATTATCAGTTTCAAGTACCGCTCGTCCGGGTAGCCTTCGATATTGAATTCTGTGGTCACCACTTTTTTTAATTCAATCACATCGCTGTAGCGGATGTGCCGCTCATCAGGACGGGGATGAACGGTGATCCCTTGGGCACCAAAACGCTCGCAATCTTTGGCTACCTGGATTACGTTGGGATTGTTACCACCCCGGGCATTGCGCAGCGTGGCTATCTTGTTGATGTTTACTGAAAGTCGTGTCATTGTTTTTACGGAGCTAATACATTTCAATCATTGGCTTTAATGACCGCACTTTAAAAAATTCATGCTTCGTAGGTTTAAACTTGCCGAAGTAGGATTAATTTCGCAAAACAAATGTACAAACCCATGAGTTTAAAACTAAGAATTGACAGTGCTATCAAAACCGCCATGCTGGCGAAAAATAAAGAAGAGTTAGAAGCATTGCGCAGCATCAAGTCCATGATTTTATTGGCCGAGACCGAAAAAGGAGTGAGTGCTGAAATTTCTTCTGACACGGAGAACAAGTTGCTGATGAAAGCGGCCAAGCAACGGAAAGAATCAGCCGAGATTTTTCAAAAAGAAAACCGTGAAGAGTTAGCCAAGCGAGAACTCTTTCAATTAGAAATCATCAACCGCTATTTGCCCAAGCAGCTTTCGCACCAAGAGGTTGAGACCATTGTAAAAAATATCATTGCGCAAGTGGGGGCGAAAGGCCCGCAAGATATGGGCAAAGTGATGGGCGTGGCCACCAAGCAATTGACCGGCCAAACGGATGGCAAATTAATTTCTGAATTAGTTAAGAAACTTCTTGCCCTTTGAGCAAAATAGACATTGGGATTACCCTCTTACTGGCCCTGGGGGCATACTTGGGATACAAGCGAGGGTTTCTGGCCGAATTATTTTTTCTTGCTGCTTTGGTCCTTGGCATACTGATCGGTTTTAAGTTTACAGGCTTTGGCGTGGCCTATTTGCATAAGGAGTTCAATGCCGACACGGTTTTTCTTCCCTACCTCTCCTTCTTCGTCATTTTTATTCTGGTGGTAGTGCTTGTCGTTTTTATTGGCAACCGCATCAAGCACTTAATGGACAATACTTTTCTTGGGCGGGTGGACTCCATGGCGGGGGCAGTCCTTGGGGCAATGAAATATGCTTTTTGTTCCAGCGTTATTTTTTGGTTGGCAGCCAAAATTAACTTTACCTTTCCCGATAGTTGGACACACGGGTCATGGCTATATCCCAAGACGGTGGTGCTTGCCCAATCCGTGTCGGAATATTTTGGAAGTTTCTTGCCCTTTTTCAAAGAAACCTTCAGACAGTTCTAAGGTTCGGTTTTTTTTTGCTTACTTATTGGAAATTAAATTGCCCATGTCGCTCCTTATCAGAGAAAAAGAAGATTTTAAATACGTGGACGAGGGCCAAGGGCAGGTTCTCATGCTCCTGCACGGCCTGTTTGGTGCCCTCAGTAACTGGGAAGGCGTAGTTAGTCATTATTCCAAACATCTGCGCGTGGTTATCCCCATGTTGCCGATTTACGAAATGCCCATCAAAGAAGCCAGCCTTGTAGGCCTGCGGGAATTCACCGAAAAATTTGTGGCCACTATGGGCTTCGACAAAATGATTATTATGGGCAATTCCCTCGGAGGCCACGTGGGGATTTTATACACGCTCAACAATCCATCGAAGGTTTCCAAGCTTGTCCTTACGGGAAGCTCCGGCCTGTTTGAAAATACAATGGGAGGCTCCTACCCACGAAGGGGAAGCTACGATTACATTCGCGAACGCGTGGCTTATACTTTTTATGACCCGAGCGTAGCTTCAAAAGAATTGGTGGATGAAGTTTTTGAAACCACCAAGAGCATCCCAAAATGTATGCGCATTGTGGCCATCGCCAAATCGGCACAGCGAAATAACCTGGCGTTGGAGTTGCCAAACATCAAAGTCCCCACCTTACTGATTTGGGGATTAAACGATACGATCACACCGCCTATGGTGGGCCATGAATTTAACCGGTTGATCCCCAATTCAGAATTGAAGTTCATTGACAAATGCTGTCACGCCCCCATGATGGAGCACCCTGAAAAATTTAACGAGCTGGTCGAAGATTTTTTAGTAAAATGATATGATTGCCGAAGAACTGATCAACCACATGATCCCGCCACTGAAGGTAACGGATGATGCCCACAAGGCAATCGTTTGGATGGAAGAATTCCGTTGCAATTATCTCCCCGTGGTGAACGATGGCGATCTTTTGGGTTTCATCTCAGAAGAAATCATTTTGGATTCCAACGACATTAAAAGCGACTTGAGCGTGTTTGAACTGGTGGGCAAAGATTGCACCGTTGGTTTAGATTCTCACTTCTACGACATTTTAAAAACAGCCGCCAACCACAAACTTCAAATGGTTTGTGTGGTGGACGAAGAAAGGAAGTATGCCGGGGTCATCACCGTGCAAGACATTATGGCCTCCTTCGCGCAAACCGCAGCGGTACAAATGCCCGGAGGGATATTGGTGCTGTCGATGGATTTGATCGATTATTCGCTCGCAGAGATTTGCCGCTATGTGGAAGAAAATAATGCCAAGGTGATCAGTAGCATAATGATTGAAGACCCTATGGATAAAGGCAAAATCAAAATTACTTTGAAAATCAACCAACTCGACCTTTCTCGCATTGTGGCTACCCTCGAGCGGTTCAACTACCGGATCATCGGCCGCTACCAAGAAACGCATGCCAGCAATTCGGGTGAGCAAGAGCGGCTCGGCATGTTGCTGAAGTACCTGGACATTTAACGATCAGAAACGAATGCGCATCGGCATCCATGGCAAAGATTTTCAGCAGAAATCAACGCGGTTTTTGGTTAAAATTCTGGATGCGCTGAAACAACGCAACGTAGAAACTTGGGTATCCGACAAGTTCCTTAAACTGGTAAAGCCGGCCAGCCTTACCAACTATAAATTGAAACCGTTTGACCACACCACAAGCCTCACCAACTTAGATTTTTTTCTCTCCCTCGGTGGCGATGGCACTATGCTTGAGTCCGTCACTTACATTGGCAAAGCCGAAGTGCCTATCCTTGGAATTAATACAGGAAGGCTCGGCTTTTTGGCCATCAACAGTAGAGAGGATTCAGAGGCAGCGATTGAATCTTTGGTAAAAGGCAACTATAGTATTGACACGCGAACATTGCTGAAATTGACCTCATCTGCCAAGCATTTTGGCAACCTCAATTTCGCGCTCAATGATTTTACGATCATGAAAAAAGACACCTCCTCCATGATTACCGTGCACGTGTTTGTGGATGGGCAATTGTTGAACTCTTACTGGGCTGATGGAATTATTGTTTCAACCCCAACCGGATCAACCGGTTATTCCCTTAGTTGCGGAGGCCCTTTGGTTTACCCGAAATCTGAAAGTTTCATCATAACGCCCGTTAGCCCGCATAACTTAGGAACACGGCCAATCGTTTTGTCGGATAAATCGGAAATCACTTTTCAGATTGAAGGCCGAAGCAAGAAATACTTAGTGTCTTTAGATTCCAGGTTTGAGACCATCGATGAATCGGTAAAATTGAAAATCAAAAAAGAAAAATTTCATGTGAATTTGGTCCAGCTACAAGGACAGTATTATTTTCAAACACTCCGCCAAAAATTGAATTGGGGATTGGACATTAGGAATTAATAGATGATCATCGGTTTACTTTCTTGACAAAAAAATCATTCAATAAAAAAATCTTGATAAATTTATACCTTTGCCACTTGGCTAAATCTGATTTGTTATGAGGAAGTTGTATTTTACTTTGCTTGCATTGTTTCTCTGCTTATTCCTGACACCGGATTCAATGGCTCAGTTTAACCGGAAGACCGTCAAAAAAAACAACAAGCGCATTGCCACCTACACGGGTAAAAAGAAATTTGGACGCGAACACGTTTACACTGCTATTGGCTTTTCTTTGAATGCGCTTAATTATTATGGTGATCTATCTCCGCTTCCCAGCAAGTTCAGCACGGATATCTCCTTTACAAAGCCAGCCATCGGCATTTCAATCGTTCACAGGTTTGGCCCTCGCTATACCTTGATTGGCCAGTTTATGTATGGCACATTGAGCGGATCAGACGCAAAATCAGCTAAGGATCCCTATAGGAAAGAGCGCAACCTTTCTTTCAGAAATCGAATCAAAGAACTTTCCGTAGTTGCGGTATTTGATTTATTTGAAAACAACGGAACATATATAAGCCGGGTGAAGTGGACACCTTATGCATTTATTGGAGTGGCTGCCTTCCTTCATAACCCTCAAGCTATTGCACCAAAAACTTATTTGGATGGCTCACCTGATCCGTATGCAGGCCAATGGGTCAATCTTCAGCCCCTGGGAACGGAAGGCCAGTATTCAAACTTGAAACCCGGGGATGCGAATTATGGAATTAAACCCTACAATTTGCTCCAAGTTGCCATACCATTTGGGGTTGGTGCACGTTTTAGATTAAATGAAGTACTTGACTTGTCCGCTGATATTGGTTTTCGTTACACGTTCACGGATTATTTAGATGACGTGAGCAAAAATTATGTTGACCTCAATACCCTGCAAGCCAAAGACCCAAAAATGACACAACTCGCTCAAGCGATGGCTTATCGATCCAATGAAATAAAGGCAGAAGTAACTAACGGAACTACAACTTACCCTTTAAAATTGCCTAATGGAGGAATTTATAACCTTCCGCTTGTCAACGGTTATGGCTCGGAATATAAAACCAATAATCGCGGCAACAAAAAGAACAAGGACATTTACATGGTCACTTCTATCAGGATTACCTACATCTTGGGTGCCACGTTCCACAAGGCCAAATTCAGGTAAAACCATAATGCCCCGCATTCGGTTAAATTTTATTTTGCTTGGAGCCTGGATTTTATTTTTAAACGATGCTTGCGCACAAATCTCACAAAGGTCAGAAATCGGTTTTGGCTTAGGCGTCTTCAACTACACGGGCGATATAACCCGAACCTACGACATCACCACATCCAAGCCCGCGGCCACCGTTTTTTATAGGTCCAATATCAGTAAGGTGATCTCGCTTCGCACTTCCCTCACGGGCGGCCGCTTAGCAGCCAGTGATCGGCACCACCCCTTGGACTCTGCGGCCATCAAACGAAATGCTTCTTTTAATATCTTTCTGTTGGAGGCTGCCGCCACTTTTGAATACCATTTTTTGGATTGGCGAGATGAACGCCATCGGTTGCGGTTCACGCCTTATCTTTTTGCCGGGCTTGGCTTGTTTGGAATTTCAGGCAACAATGCTAAGACCGCTCCTTACAGCAATGTGCAAATGTGCATTCCCTTTGGCGGGGGTATGAAGTATGTGCTTAATCCCAGGTACTATATCGCTTTCGAAATCGGTATCCGCAAAACCTTCTTTGATTACTTAGACAATGTTTCGGGCGGCAACCCGTCAGTAAAAAATTACAGGTACGGCAATCCCAACGATTACGATAATTATTTCTTTACAGGTATTACCCTCACCTATACCTTTTACGATATTCCTTGCCCTTCGAGCCCCTACCGCTAAAAAGGTTAGAACTTTTTCCCTTTTAAAAACATCGCCTGTTAAGGCAAGCGAAAACCACATGCTGAATTGTAAAATTTGGCTACTTTTGCAGCCCTGTGGCAAGTTTTAGGGAAAATATCGACTTTGGCAATTTGCCTCTGCACATTGCCGTTATCATGGACGGCAATGGGCGATGGGCCAATCGAAAAGGAGCTGCCCGAATTTTTGGGCACCGCAACGCTGTTCAATCGGTAAAGGAGATGACCGAGGCCTGCGGAGAATTGGGAATTAAGTTTCTGACTTTGTATGCGTTCAGCACCGAGAACTGGGGCAGGCCCAAAGAAGAAGTGGACGGGTTGATGGAACTTTTAGTGAATACACTGCAAAAAGAAATCCCCTCATTGTTGAAAAATAAGGTGAAGTTGAAGGTAATCGGAGAGGTGAACAGTCTCCCCAAAATTTGTCAAATGAATTTACTTGAAGCCGTGGAGACTACAAAAAAAAATACTGGCCTGACTTTACTTTTGGCATTAAGCTACAGCGGGAGAATGGAGATCGTAAAGGCCGTAAAAAAAATTGCCGAACAAGTTAAAATGGGAATCCTCAACCCATCTCAGGTGAGCGAACAGCTTGTGGAAGAAAACCTGGAGACTCACGGGATCCCCGATCCCGAGTTGCTGATCCGAACAAGCGGGGAAATGCGTATCAGTAATTTTTTGCTGTGGCAGATAGCCTACACGGAATTATACATCACCTCCAAACTATGGCCCGATTTTCGAAAAGAAGATTTATACGAAGCTCTTTGTGATTATCAGAAGCGAGAAAGAAGATTTGGAAAAGTGTTGACCCCAATTGCCTGAACCTAATGAAGCGGATTTTACTGGTTTCTTTTTTTATAACTATTGTTATTTCATCGGCTCAAGCCCAATTCCGTAAAAAAAATGCGCCTGCCATTTCGCGCGAGCCGCTGAAACCTTCGGCCCTAAACTATTCAAACCCTACAGAATATACCATTGCGGGAATTGAGGTGGTGGGGCTCAATGTCCTTGATAAGAGCGCCATGATCTCCCTGACCGGACTTAAAATTGGTGATAGAATAAAAATACCAGGCACGGCCACGGCCAATGCGGTGCGTAAGCTATGGAAACACGGCCTGGTTGGTGACGTTACTATTTCTGCCGATCGAATCGAAGGTTCCAATGTGTACATCACCGTTCGGCTTACCGAGCGTCCACGGCTTACCGACTTTTATTTTCATGGCCTTTCTCAAGGCAAACAATCTTCACTGAAGGAAGACATGCGGCTGATCCGAGGGAAAATTGTAACGGATGCGATGATCCGAAATGCCGAGAGCTCGGTGAAGAGACACTTTGTGAAAAAAGGATTTCTGAACACCCAGGTGAAAATCACAAAAGAGAAAGATACCCTCAACCGGGGCGGAGTTCGCTTAAAGATTGATGTGGATGTGCAGGCGAAAGTGAAAGTGAATAACATCACTTTTGAAGGCAACGATAAAGTTCCTTCTGCTGTATTGAAAAAGAAAATGAAAAAAACCCATGAACGCGCCCGGTTCATGATCCACCGGCTTTTGCTCGCCAGCCTTTTTGATTTTAAGCCGCGTTACATCAAAGAATACTTCGACTCCAGCCGACAAATGAGCGGAAAAGACCTCAAGAAATTTCTTAATGACAACGTAAAGCTCGGCATCCTCCATAGCTCGAAATTTATACGGGCTGAATACGAGGAAGACAAAAAGAAATTAGTCAGCTACCTCAACTCGGAAGGCTTTCGCGATGCGGATGTCATTTCAGACACTATTACTAAGAGCGGCTATGCCAATATTGATTTGAAAATAAAAATCAATGAGGGCCGAAAGTATTATTTCCGAAATATTACTTGGTCTGGAAATTACCTCTACTCTTCGGCTACGCTTAACAAAGTGCTTGATATAAAAAAGGGTGACGTTTATAGCCAAGAGGCGATTGACAAAAAAACAACCTTTAACCCAAAAGGTGGCGCGGATATCAGTGGACTCTATATGGATGATGGGTATTTGTTTTTCCATGTTAACCCGGTTGAGGTTTCCGTTGTGGGGGATTCCATCGATGTGGAAATGAGGATTTTTGAGGGAGACCAAGCCACACTGGATCAAGTAACGATTGCCGGCAATGAGCGCACTAGCGAACATGTTATCCGAAGAGAGCTCACCACCATTCCAGGTCAAAAATTCCGGAGGGCGGACATCATCCGCACGCAACAGCAATTGTCGCAGATGGGCTACTTCAGCCCCCAAAAAATCGAGCAGGATGTTCGGCCCAATCCCACCAATGGTACCGTAAACATTGGGTGGAAAGTAGAGGAGCAATCCAACGACCAAGTTCAGCTTTCTGGCGGCTGGGGCGGATATTATGGTTTTGTGGGAACTGTTGGGCTAACCTTTAATAACTTCTCATTGAGGAACGTGCCTAACTTCAAAAAATGGCGGCCACTACCCGTAGGCGATGGCCAGCGATTGTCTTTGCAGGCCCAAGCCAATGGGCAATCTTTTCAAAGCTACAGCTTGTCATTTTCAGAACCTTGGTTCGGAGGCAGAAAACCAAATTCGCTTACCGTCAGTTTGAATCATTCCATATCACGGATACCCACTGGCCGTTCTGGAATATCATTTAATTATGGCAATGGACCTTATCTTGAGCAAAGCGGTATAACAATTGGCTTTGGGCGCAGGCTGGAATGGCCAGACTCTTACTTCACGTTGACCAACTCGCTTTCTTACCTGATCTATAATTACCACAATTATTTTGGAATAAACAATTCAGTGCTGCCCGCCATTGGCACCACCAACAGCATTCTTTTTAATACAACAATATCGCGCAACAGCATCGACAGCCCAATGTACCCCACATCGGGGTCAACCATTTCATTAAGTTTGAGCCTCAGCCCGCCCTACTCTCTTTTGAGGCCGACCGGCTATTACAACGACATCAACGTTAAGTACAATTGGCTTGAACTTCACAAGTGGATGTTTGATTCAAAATTTTACATCAAGGTCCTTGGCAGTAAGAAACCTGAGGGCCGCAGTTTGGTGATCGAGACCAAAGCGCACTTTGGCTACATAGGCACTTACAATGGCACGATTGGAGGGCCTGGCCCATTTGAACGCTTTTTGATGGGTGGAGCAGGTCTTACCGGTGGTTTTAATTCATTTGTGCTTGGCCAGGAAATCATCGGGTTGAGAGGCTACAAAGATAATCTGGTAACACCCCCACTTTATGCATTGCGTGGGAGTATAGCATCCCCTGGCATTGAAGGCGGCATTGTTTACGATAAATTTGGGATGGAGCTGCGCTACCCCGTGGTGACCAGTCAAGCTGCAACAGTCTATTCTTTACTTTTCACTGAGGCAGGCAACAATTGGAATGATTATCGTGCCTTTAATCCGTTTAGTCTTTATCGCACGGCTGGTTTTGGAGCAAGGATTTTCATGCCAGCCTTTGGGTTGATTGGGTTGAATTGGGGTTACGGATTTGATACCTTGCCGAATTCAGGCGTTCGGAGCGGACAGCAGTTCACCTTCACGATTGGCCAGCAAATCCGTTGAAAAATGAAAAAACAATTTGTTGTTGCGAGCATTTTCCTTTTTTTCTGCCTGAATTTTGCAATGGCGCAAAAGTTCGGCTATATCGATTCGGAATTCATCCTGAACAAAATGCCCGAATACGCCAAGGCGCAAAATGAGATCGAACAGTTTTCGGCTGCCTGGCAAAAGGAAATCGAGGAAATGCAAAGAAAGGTGGATGGCCTCTATTCCGTTTACCAAGCCGAACAGGTGCTGTTGACCGAGGAGATGAGGTTGGAGAGGCAAACGGAGATAAAAAAGAAGGAAACGGAGTTGAAGGATTACCAAAAAAAGGTTTTTGGATTTGGCGGCCTCTTTTTTTTGAAAAAACAAGAATTGATTAAACCTTTGCAGGATAAAGTATTTGATGCGGTAAGTAAAGTTGCCAAAACCAAAAGGCTGGCCATTGTTTTAGATAAGGCTGCCGAGTTGGTGATGATCTATACAGATCCCATTCACGATTATACGGATTTTGTTTTAGAAGAACTTGGGCTTGGGGATCCTATTGATAAAGTAAAATAATAAACAACTTAAAAAATGAGAACATTGTTAGTTGCAGTCTTTTGTGGGGTTTTGGTAACTGCAAAAGCGCAGGGCACAGATCATCCAGTTCAAAAAATAGGCTATGCCGAAACGGATTACATCTTGGCGCAGTTGCCAGAGGCAAAAAAAATTGAAAGCGAACTGAAAACCCACGGGGCTCAGCTTGAGAACCAGATGAAAGCCAAATACGAAGACTATCAGGCGAAGTTAAAAGCCTTCCAGGGGCTGCCGGCCACCACACCCGATGCCATCAAGTCGGATAAGGAAAGGGAACTAGCCGGATTGCAAGAAAACATGCAAAAATTTCAGCAAGACGCGCAGTCGTCTTACACGAAAAAGCAAACCGATTTGCTTGATCCGATATATAAAAAAATTGCCAAAGCAATCGAAGAGGTAGCTAAAGAAAATGGCTTCGCTTTTATCATCAACCCGCAGCTAACAAGTGGCGGTGACATCTTATTGTATAACGATGAGAAGTATAATATTTCTGACTTGGTGCTAAAAAAATTAGGGATAACACCTACCCCACCTGCGCCCGCTCTAACAAAATAGACGAAATAGTATGACAAGGCTCTAACGCGTAAGTAATGTTTAGTCTTGATACCTTTGTAAAAATGATAACCAATTTAAAAATGAGAACATTGTTATTTGCACTCTTTTGTTCACTTATTTCTACGGTGAATGCACAGACGGAACATCCGGTTCAGAAAATTGGCTATGCCGAATCAGATTACATTCTCAGTCAGTTGCCGGAAGCAAAAAAAATTGAGAGTGAATTGAAAACCCACGGCTCTCAGTTGGAGAACCAAATGAAGGCAAAATATGAAGACTACCAAGCTAAACTGAAGGCATTTCAAGGCTTACCTGTTACGACACCCGATGCAATTAAGACTGACAAGGAAAGGGAACTTGCCGCGTTGCAGGAGAACATGCAAAAATTTCAGCAGGATGCCCAGTCCTCCTACCAAAAAAAGCAAACTGACCTAATGGATCCAATCTATAAAAAAATCGGAAAAGCCATTGAAGAAGTAGCCAGGGAGAATGGTTATACGTTCATTATTAATCCGCAGTTGGCCAATGGTGGAGACATCCTGCTCTTCAACGATGAGAAGTACAATATCTCTGATTTGGTGCTGAAGAAATTGGGGGTGTCCCCAGTGCAGCCCGCACCTTCACCAAAAAAATAGGAAGGCCTTACCGGTTTGCCCGAACTTGGCATAAGTTTTTTTAAAATTTTGACTAAAAGGAAAGCCACCCCAAAAGGTGGCTTCCTCAATTATTCACAAAATTGGTTGGTGGAACTGCCGCCAGCGATGGAAATTTGGAGGAATCACGTCACTCAATAATTCACCACGAATTCCTTAATTTTGAATATGGTTCTCCTTCAGCAAATCCTGTTTGTCGCTACATTAAGTGCCGCCACCTTATTCATTCGCAAGCGGGTACTCCGCATCCGTAATAACATCCGGCTTGGGAAAAATAAGGAGATCAACAACAGGAAAAATGAACGCTGGCGGAATATGTTTTTGGTGGCGCTCGGGCAAAAGAAAATGTTCAAGCGTATTATCCCGGCCATGTTGCATTTTTTTATCTATGTTGGATTCCTGGTGATCAACCTTGAAGTGCTGGAGTTTATTATCGATGGTATTTTTGGAACACACCGAGTTTTTGCTCCCTACCTCGGTGGATTTTACCAAGTGTTGATGAATATTTTTGAGCTCTTAGCGGTGGGTGTACTCGTTGCCTGTGTATCATTTTTAATCCGAAGGAACATTTTGAAATTATCCCGCTTCTGGTCTGCAGAGATGACCCCCTGGCCACGCCTGGATGCCAACCTTATTCTCGGTATTGAAATTATTTTAATGTTCGCTATCCTAACGATGAATGCCAGCGATCAAATCTTGCAAACGAGAAGTGAGCATTTTATCCAAACTGGCTCTTTATTTTTTAGTTCTTTCCTACTACCTGCGCTTCAAAACATGAGCACATCAACACTTATTGTCATGGAGCGCTTTTGCTGGTGGTTTCATATCCTTGGCATTTTAGGATTTACCATTTACGTCACCTATTCCAAGCACCTCCACATTTTTATGGCCTTTCCAAACACGTATTACGCGAAGCTGGAAGCCAAAGGACACATCAACAATATGCCGGTAGTAACCAACGAAGTGAGATCCATGCTGGGCTTGGCTCCGGCATCAATTGCATCGGCAGAACCCGGAAGGTTTGGAGCTAAAGACATCAACGATTTAAGCTGGAATAATTTGATGGCAGCCTATGCCTGTACCGAATGCGGACGATGCACCAGCGAGTGCCCGGCCAACCTCACGGGCAAAAAGCTTTCTCCCCGCAAGATCATGATGGACACACGCGACCGGATGGAGGAAGTTGGCAGAAGCTTAGAAAAAAAGAGGCCTGGGTTAAATGACGGAAAAACTTTATTGAACGACTACATCACGAAGGAGGAAATCAACGCTTGTACCAGTTGCAATGCGTGCGTTGAGGCTTGCCCTGTAATGATCAATCCACTTGAAATTATACTTGAGCTCAGAAGGTATGTGGCCATGGAAGAAAGCAGTTCGCCAGCCCAATGGAATTCTATGTTTCAAAATATTGAAACCAGCTTCGCTCCGTGGAAATTTTCACCCAGCGATCGGTTTAATTGGGCTCAAAAATCATGATGATGATGAAAGCCTTTTTGAGAAAGAAGCTAGCTTATCAAGAGATGGCCAACCTGCTTTGAAAGATCAGGCTATTCGTGCGTAAAGTCCAGTTTACTAATTGACTAATTGATCATGCAATACATTGTTCAAAAATTACCGAGCCATCTTTTTTGGGATAGCGACCTTACTAAGCTAGACGATGTGGAACATTATGAAAAAATAATTGTCCGCGCCTTTGAGCGTGGCGATTTGGAAGATATGGCAACCGTTATGGCCTACTATGGCGATGAACTTTGTGCCGAGGTCCTCATCAAAGCCAACTATCTGCCTGAACGTGCAAAGGTTTTTGCCTCTAACTTTCTTTCTATTGACGACCATGTATTTAAGAGCAATAAAGCCAAACAACATCACCCGTTATGAAACTTTTTCTCGAAACAGTTTCATCAGAAATGATGGATTTATTGAGGAAGCTAATGGAGATAGATGAACTGACTCCATTTCGGTTGGTTGGAGGGACCGCTTTGGCTTTACAGTTTGGACACCGAACATCGGTGGACATTGATTTGTTTGCCGGAGGCAGAACAGAAACACAAAATTTGCCAAAAATAATTAGTCAATTCTTTGGTCCTGCTTTTCAACTTGTTTCACAAAATAGAAATGGGTTTGCTAGCCAAATTAATAATGTTAAAGTGGACATCGTGGACTGGAAAGTGCCATTCACTCAAAACCCTATCGAAGAAAACGGAATCAGAATGGCAACACCACCCGATATTTTTGCAAGTAAGTGCGATGCATTGCTTGATCGGAAAGCTGAAAAGGACTTCGTTGATATTGCCATGATTGCATCCACCTACGATTTATCATCACTTTTTGTGACTTTGAAAACCCGTTATTCTTACATTACTACGGGCGCCATTTCATCATTTCTTTTGAAGAAAAGCCTCATTGAAAGAGACCGCACTATTCGGTACCTTAAAAACTATAATTTTGAGGATTTCGCAAATCTCATTCAGAGTAAAATAGTCGAATTTGAAAAGGCCAGCAAGGAAAAAAAACAGGCTCAAGCTGATGACCGAGACAAAAAGATCCAATACCTCATCAAACAAAAACGGAAAAAACAATGAATGTGCCAACTGTTGCGGAATTAGTAGCCAAAGGCGAATCGCCCGAAATTCTTTTTTGGGTGGGTTGTGCCGGGTCATTTGATGATCGCGCCAAGCGTGTGACCACCGCCTTTGTAAAAATCTTGAATGCCACACATACAAAATTTGCTGTGTTGGGTACCGAAGAAACTTGTACTGGCGATCCCGCCCGCAGGGCCGGCAATGAATTTCTTTTTCAAATGCAAGCCATGAACAACATTCAAGTGCTGAATGGCTATGGAATAAAGAAAATTGTAACAGCCTGCCCCCATTGTTTCAATACCTTAAAAAATGAATATCCAGAACTCGGTGGAGATTATCAAGTGATTCACCACTCGACTTTCTTACAACAATTAATCAACGAGGGAAAAATTAAACTAACCGGAGGAGGCGCCTTCAAAGGAAAAAAAATTACCTACCACGATTCTTGTTATCTCGGCCGCGCCAATGCCATTTATGAAGCACCGCGCGAAGTGCTTCAGGCCCTCGATGCAGACCTCATTGAAATGAAACGATGCCGCACCACGGGCCTATGCTGTGGCGCGGGCGGAGCGCAAATGTTTAAAGAGCCTGAAAAGGGTAAAAAAGATATCAATGTGGCGCGCTCGGAAGAGGCATTGGCAACAGGGGCTTCCACCATTGCCGTAGCTTGCCCTTTTTGTATGACCATGATGACGGATGGGGTGAAAACCAAAGAAAAGGAAGACATAGTGAACATAAAAGATTTGGCTGAGTTGATTGCCGAGTCACTTTGATTTAATTGAAATTTATTTCTTTCTGTTTCGAACAAATCACCTATTTTCAATTGTTGTAGCTTAAATTTTTGAATCAGACAACATGTATATCCCCTTCGAACAATTGCCACCCTCTTCGCGGATTTGGATTTATCAAGCCGATCGTTCGTTCACTTTGGCAGAAGAAAAATTGATCGCTGAAGCGCTCACCCATTTTTGCTCTTGTTGGGAAGCGCACGGCCACCCCTTGCCAAGCTCCTTCAAAATTGAATTCAAGCAATTTATAATTTTATCAGTCGATGAAAATTCTGCGGGAGTAAGTGGCTGTTCAATTGACGGCTCGGTGCGGGCCGTAAAGGATTTAGGCAATCAATTAAATATTGATTTTTTTGATCGTACCAAAATTGCATTTATAATAGATGGAAAAATTGAAACGTTTCCGTTGAATCAACTTAGCTCCTTGTTTGAATCCGACAAGATTAAACCTTCAACGCTGAATTTTAATAACCTAACGGCCACCAAATCCGAATGGGAAAAGAATTGGCAAACCACTACAAAAAATAGCTGGCTCTCGAAATATTTGCCTAAAGATGCGTTATCTGTATAGTCCATTTTTTTGTAGTTTTACCCCCACTCGAGAAGCCCTATTCATGCTGTCAGCTAAGTTCAAGTCACTGATAATCATAATCACCGTTTTAGCTATCGGTGTGTCGTGCAGCCCGGAGAAAAAAGCACAAAAAGCATTTAAGTTTGCCAAATATGAAAAGGTGATTTCGTATTATAAAGGAGTTCTCGCGAAGCAGCCCAACAATCCAAAAGCCAATTATTATGTAGCCGAATCTTATCGGCTTTCCAATCGAATAAAAGATGCTGAGCCGTATTATTCAAAAGCGAAAGGGCGTGGTTCAAAAAAAGATTCGATAGGATTATTTTATGCCAAAGCGCTGCAGGCAAATGGCAAATATGACGAAGCCAAAAGGGAGCTGGAGGAACTGGCCTCTTCAGCTTCAGATAATGAGAGCCTGAAGGACCGTGCCCAAAAGGAACTGAAGGGAATGGATTATTTAGCACGTTTACCGGAGAAGAAAAATTATTACAGGGTCAAAAACCTCGATGCTTTAAATACCCCTTTTGCGGAATACGGCCCCGCCTACTCCAATAGCTTATTGTATTTTGCTTCCTCGCGAGGAAACCAAAGAATTTATGAAGCTTCGGGTACGCCCTTCACCGATCTTTATCAAGTTGACACCAAAGGTGCCAATGTTGACATCAGCACGATAAAACCTTTGCCCGCTAATATTAATTTGACCAACGTCAATACAGGCTGCATCACTTTTTCTCCCGATGGCAAATTGATGATTTTTGCTCGCGGCAACTCCGGCAAGCGCAAAGGGGGAAGCGATGTTGATCTTTTTCTCTCTCGCTTTCGCAGTGGCCAATGGACCGACCCCGTGCCCATCAATATCAATCAGCCTAACTCTTGGGAATCAACCCCAGCCCTGAGCCCTGATGGCCGCACACTTTACTTCTCGTCCAATCGAAAAGGCGGCTATGGAGGTTTGGATATTTATTCTGCCCAAATGGACAGTCGTGGACGTTTTGGGAAAGTGAAAAATTTAGGCCAAGACATCAACACAGCCGGTGACGAACTTTTCCCTTACGTTGCTGAGAATGCTAAGCTCTATTTTTCATCGGACGGTCAACCGGGCTACGGTATGCTTGATTTGTTTGTAGTGAACCGGGCAAACGGAAAAAATTCGATCGATAACCTTGGGCCAACCATGAACTCATCTGGAGATGATTTTGGAATTTTCTTGTTCAAACCTGATCGAGGGTTCTTTGCTTCGAACCGAGAAGGCGGAAAGGGCGATGATGATATTTACACTTTTATAAATGACGATCCAAACCTGAAAGTAGTCAATTATTATTTGCAAGGCATTGCCTATTCCTTGAGAAAGGATAGCACCCGTGAGATTTTGCCGGATACAAAAATTTCATTGCTTGCTGCAGATGGCGATGTGATGCAGGATTTCACCACAGGAAATGACGGGAAGTTTTTGTTCCGTGTGTATGAAAACGAAAATTACTTTTTGCTGGGCGAGCGCGATGGGTATTTAACCAAGCGGCAATCATTTACTACGCTGGGCAAGTCGGTAGCCCTTGAATCGCTGAAAGAATTGGTAACCAATATCACACTTGATACCGTGCTTGTTCTTGATCGGAAAGCCAAAAATGTACACTTCGTTCTCAACAACATTTACTTTGCCTATGACAAGGCAGACATTAACCCAGAGGCTGCCCACGAATTGGATAAGTTGGTTCAGCTTTTAAATGATAACCCAGAGATAAAAATTGAAATGGGATCGCACACTGACAGTGTCGCTTCCGATGCCTATAATTTGGAGTTGTCGCAGCGCAGAGCTGAAAGCACAGTAAACTACCTCATTCGAAAAGGAATCGATCCTAAGCGCCTCGAAGCAAAAGGGTATGGCGAAGGCGTGCCGATAGCAAGAAACACCAACCGAGATGGCACAGACAACGCGGCAGGGCGTCAACGAAACAGGAGAACTGAGTTTAGAATTTTGGAGATTGGCCCAACCGTGAAAAAGACGGACGAGTTTGACGAAGACAAATATTTCAAGGATAAAGAAAAGGACAATGACAACTGAGTATTTGGTTGACTGTGAATTAACCCTCGCTAAGAAACCAAGGGAAATAAAGAAAGGTAGGCAGCAGGCAATCTCCGGTAGGCAGTGAGTTGCCCTTTGCCAATTGCCTACTTCTTTTTTATTATACTGGCAATTTGATTTGATCGGAGTAAAATTTCATCCGCGAATGGTTACGATCAAGCAGATCAACTTTATCGATGAGCGCTTTTTTGTGGTTGACAAAGACTTCAACGTATTGATCGCCCAGCAAATATAAATTCACTTTATACCGGTAGTAGCGAATGGCCATCACGAATGTGGCGTGTTCATACAGCGCCAGGATTTTTTTATCCAAAGGATATTTTCGCAAATCAGACCAGGTGATCATGATTCGAAGATACGAAAAGTGAGCTTCAACTGGAATTCAGCAATAAGAAATTTTATTGCAATTTGGACGACAGGGAAGGACTCGTCATTATTACAATATCATTAGAACTCTATTGTGTAATCTGGTTCAAAATAAAAGCCTCTTGCAAGAGGCTTTTATTTTTTTGGGTGAGTGACGGGGCTCGAACCCGCGACCTCCAGAATCACAATCTAGCATTCTAACCAACTGAACTACACCCACCGTTTGGGAGCGCAAAGGTAACGAGGTATGACGAATACGCAAAACAATTATACCCGCGCAAACAATAAACGTTGGCCAGGTTGGCCTTCAACTATTTTTCCGTGGGTATAGGCAAGTCGCCCGGAAACCCATGTCTTTTCAATAGCGGATTGAAAGGGTTGCCCTTCAAATGGAGACCAGCCACATTTTGCCAAAATATTTTCTGCTGCTACGGTCCAGGGCTTGTTAAGGTCAATCAAAACCAGATCGGCAAAATACCCCTCGCGAATGAAGCCACGATTTGAAAGCTGAAATAAAATGGCAGGATGGTGGCACATCTTCTCCACAATTTTCTCCAGGCTGATTTTCTTTTGATGGTAAAACTCAAGCATCGCCACCATACTATGTTGCACCATCGGCCCGCCCGAAGGGGCGTTGAAGTAAGAATTATTTTTTTCTTCCAGCGTGTGCGGTGCATGGTCAGTGGCAATCACGTCTATGTGATTATCGATCACTGCTTGTAAAATGGCCCGTTGATCGGCTTCTGTTTTGATGGCTGGATTCCATTTTATCTTTGTGCCTAACCTGGCGTAATCGTTATTATTGAACCAAAGGTGATGAACACAAGCTTCGGCCGTGATTTTCTTTTTTTCAAGAGGGATCGAATTGTCAAACAAAGAAATTTCTTTGGCTGTGGATAGGTGAAGGATGTGAAGTTTTGTTCCGTGTTTCTTTGCCAGGGCAACAGCAAAAGAGGATGACCGATAGCAAGCCTCTTCGTTGCGAATGTTCATGTGCTCGTGAATGGGCACATCTTCACCAAATCTAATTTTAAACACTTCCGAATTTTTTCGAATTGTAGGCTCATGCTCACAATGCGTAGCGATCAATGAAGGGAATCTTGAAAAGAACCCCTCCAATATTTTTTCATTGTCCACTAAAAGGTTTCCGGTAGAGGAGCCCATAAAAATTTTTAAACCGCATACTTTTTTAATATCTGTTCGCAAAACTTCATCCAGGTTATCGTTGGCTGCTCCTATAAAAAAGGAATAATTAGCCAACGAATTTCTTGATGCAATGCTGTACTTCTCTTCCAGCAATTCCCGTGTGAATGCGGGAGGAACCGTATTGGGCATTTCCATAAAACTCGTAACTCCGCCAGCAACAGCAGCCCTGGATTCAGAATAAATAGTTCCCTTGTACGTCAGGCCTGGCTCCCGAAAATGGACCTGGTCATCGATCGCTCCCGGCAGTAGAATTTTCCCCTTGGCATCAACAACCTGATGTGCGGGTGAGGACTGCAAATCGCTGGCGATTTTTTCGATGTAAGCACCGCGGATCAATACATCGCCTTCTATGACCTTGCCGTCATTAACTATTTTCGCGTTTAGGATCAGGGTAGAGTTCATTACCTTGCAAAGATAACCCAAGATTTGAAGATTTTGGATTAGAGAGATTTGATCAACCTCCTTCAAAATATACACGGTTATTTTTACCTAAAGAGTTAGTGTGCTGAATACGCTCTTAACAAAATGGAATGGACTGATTTTAAACTGAACAAACAACTCTTTCAAGCCATTGAAGAGTCGGGCTTTTCATCGCCCACTGAAATACAGCAAAAGTGTATTCCGATGATCTTGGGAGGGCAACATGTAATCGGGATTGCACAAACAGGTACCGGCAAAACGGCCTCCTACCTGCTACCCATGCTAATGAAAATCAAATTTGCGCAAAGCCCGGAACCACGTGCGCTCATTTTGGTGCCAACCAAAGAACTGGCGGTGCAAGTGCTGGCGCAAGCCCGTCAGCTTTCAAAATATACAGACCTTCGGGTGGTAGCACTTTATGGCGGTGTTGGAGTCAAAACGCAAATCGAAGAAATCAAAAAAGGGGTAGATATAGTGGTGGCCACACCCGGCCAATTTTCAGAGATTTATTCGCGCAACGAATTGCCCGTCAAGCAAATCAAAACATTGGTGATTGACGAAGCCGACCGAATGATGGACATGGGTTTTATGCACCAACTGAGAAAGATATTTGAGGTGATACCATCTAAGAAACAAATCCTACTGTTCTCCGCCACGTTTTCTGATCGGATTGAAAAGCTTTCTCAGGAATTTTTAGAGTTTCCGATCCGTGTGGAGATCACACCGCAGGCTACCACGGCCAAACAAGTGGAGCAGGAAGTCTATCACCTCCCTAACCTCGGCACGAAAATAAATTTTCTTGAGCATTTGCTTGCCGATGCCAAAACATTTAACAGGGTGATGGTATTCACCCGAACGAAGCAAAACGCCAACAATGTTTTTAAATATTTGGAACGGAAGAAACTTGGGCCACTGCGCGTCATCCATTCCAACAAAGGGCAGAACAGTCGCATCAATGCCATGAATGAATTCAAGCAGGGGCAATTGCGCGTTTTGGTGGCCACAGATGTGGCCGCCCGCGGCATCGATGTGGAAAAGGTTTCGCACGTGATCAATTTTGATGTACCGAGTTTGTACGAGGACTATGTGCATCGCATTGGACGAACAGGTCGGGCATTTCAAGATGGGAAGGCCATTACGTTTGCTACAAAAGCCGAACTCTATCATATCAAAAGGATAGAAAAACTTATCCGTGAAAAAATCCAAGTAAAGAAACTGCCTGACGGAATCAAGATCGAAACTACATCAGCCGATGAAGCGCAGACGATGGCGCGCGAAATCGACCGGCAGAAAAAACGTGAAGACCCCGACTATGGCGGGGCCTTTCACGAGCGGAGGAGAAAATGACCTCACCCTGCTTTCTACTAAAGCTGACTAAATGTGTACGGGTTTGTTACCATTAAGATGTGCTGCGCCCAACGTTGTGATAATCCCGGCCACATCAAAAAATAATTATTAACAAGATGAAAACCCGAACCAATATTGTACTTGATGACAAGCTCATTAATAATACTCTTAGGTTTGGCGAAGCGAAGACTAAACGAGAAGCTGTGGAGAACGCGCTGCCTATTCCACATACAACACCAACCCTTTCAAATATTCTCCCTCCGGATGGTAAAGTGAAACGGGATGATCGGCAGGCTGGCCGAGGTGTTGCAATACTTTTACCTCGCGTCCGGCTTGTAGGCCAGCCGAAACAATGGTATCATAAAATAATTGTTTGTCCACTACCTGTGAGCAGGAGAACGTGAAAATAATCCCGTTGGGCTTAATGGCACGAATGGCTTCGGCATTCAATCGCTGATAGCCTTTCATCGCTTGGTGCTTGGCATCTTTGTGCTTGGCGAAGGCGGGCGGATCGAGGATAAGGAGGTCGTACTTATCTTTTTTGTCTTTTAAAAAATCAAATGTATCCGATGCAAAGCTTTCATGCTGCTCGGCATCATGTCCGTTGAGGACAATATTCCTCCTGGTGAGGTCGATTGCTTTCTCCGAAGAGTCAACCGAGTGAACCAGGGATGCGCCTGCATTGAGCGCATACACAGAAAACCCTCCGGTGTAGCAAAATGTATTCAGCACGGAAGCACCTTTTGCCATTTCACCGAGTAGCTTTCGGTTTTCGCGTTGGTCCAAAAAGAAACCGGTCTTCTGTCCTTCTTCCCAATCGACAAAAAATTTGTTCCCATGTTCTGTCACCACGTGCGGCACCGTGCTCATGCCCAGCAAATACTCGTTCCCTGCCTTTGGTTGCAGTGTGTTTTGGCTTTTGTAATAAATGGAATGCACTGAATCAAACAGTGTTTCTTTGATAGCCTCGGCAATAAACTGGCGATCGAGATGCATCCCTATCGTATGCGCTTGCATTACAGCAGCCCCATTGTACACGTCAATGATCAGCCCAGGCAAGCCATCGCCTTCGCCATGAATTAAGCGGTAACAATTGGTATGATCATTAACTACTTTAGTGACGACACGTTGGTTAAATGCTTTTGAAATTTTAGCCGCATAAATTTTTTCGTCAAGGTTATTTTTTGAAAACGACAGCAGGCGAACCATGATCGTTCCTTTTTGGTAGTGCCCAAAGCCTAGTATTTGCTTTTGCGCATCTTTCACTTCCACCCAATCGCCATCGGCTGGCTCACCCTCTATCCGTTCAATTGCACCCGAAAAAACCCAAGGGTGAAAACGCTTAACTGAGGACTCACGGCCTTGCTTCAAATAAATAGTCGATGTCTTTTGCCTCATTTCAATTTTCTGCTTACGACTATTTTTGATATTTTTTTTCTTGCCGAAAAGCAAAGTTAGTCAATATATTTGGGCGTTGCCAGCCATAGGGTCGGGACAAATTAGTTTCAAACAAAACGGCTGACATTTTACTAATACAAATTTTCAACGTGGACAAGTACGCGACTAACGAGACGGTTGACTGAAACACATTAAGACTCGGTTGACAATGAAGTAAAGGCCGACCCTTCGCTTTTTTAAAAAAGATTCTCCTCCGAATTGCCCAACGCTTTTGGCACATGCCATAGCCGCGCAAACCCACCGCACCCCTCCGAATTAATGACAGATAAGATTATATTTGAAAGATTGACTACAATGGCCCTAAATGGCGGACAAAGAAGCAAAGGCAAGAATCAAGATTAATAAACTTCTAGAGGAGTCCGGCTGGCGTTTCTTTGACGACAAGGATGGTAAGGCGACTATTAAATTAGAGTCTTCCATAAAGTTAGATGATTTGGGAGATGACTTCGAAAACTCAAAGAACGGTTTCATTGATTTCTTGCTGGTTGACGAAAATCAGAATCCTGTCATTGTATTAGAAGCCAAGAAAGAAAGTCTCAATCCATTAGTTGGCAAAGAGCAAGCTCGGACTTATGCCAAATCTCAAAAGGTAAAGTTCGTAATCCTTTCGAACGGGACACTCCATTATCTATGGAATGTGGAAACCGGAAACCCTGAACAGATACAGGCGTTTCCTTCTTTAGAATCCATCAAGCAGTATTATCAATTTAATCCAGAGCCGAAAAAATTAGTGATTGAAGAAGTTAAAGATGATTATGTTGCGTTGACTCAACTTCCCAACTACAAAGACATACCTGAATTTAATGACGAGAAAAAGAAGAAGGACTTAATTGCCAATCTCAAATTACGTTTCCTTCGCTATTATCAGGTTGAAGCCATCAAAGCCATACAGCAAGCGGTAAGCGATGGAAAGAAACGTTTCCTTTTAGAGATGGCAACGGGAACTGGTAAGACATTAACTGCCGCTGCGATTATCAAACTCTTTTATAAAACCGGAAACGCAAGACGAGTTTTATTTTTAGTTGACCGCCTTGAATTAGAAGAACAAGCGCGAAAAGATTTCACCAACTATCTCAAAAACGATTTAACAACTGTAGTTTACAAAGAAAAGAAAAACGATTGGCGCAAAGCCGAGATTGTAGTTACGACAATTCAATCGTTGATGGTGAACAACAAGTACAAAACCCTTTTCTCACCTACTGACTTTGACTTAATTATTTCCGATGAATCGCACAGACTTTTAGGAGGCGGAAACAGCAGAGCCTTGTTTGAATACTTTCTGAGTTACAAACTCGGACTGACGGCAACACCAAAAGACTATTTGAAAAACGTGGACACTGCCGACATTGATGATCCGCGCGAACTTGAAAAGAGAATGCTGCTCGACACCTACACAACATTTGGTTGTGAAAGCGGACAGCCTACTTATAGGTATTCGTTAGCCGAGGGAGCCAAAGATGGTTTTCTCATTCAACCAACTGTAGTTGATGCGCGTACGGATATTACTACCAAGCTACTTTCAGAAGAAGGCTACGGAATTATGGTAACAGTAGCGTCCACTGAAAAGGAAGATGTGTTGGAAGAAGTAAGTTATAAGCAACAACATTTTGAACGCAAGTTCTTTTCAGAAGAAACGAACCGTGTACTTTGCAAAACTTTTATTGAAAACGGATTGAAAGACCCGATCAGCGGAGAGTTTGGCAAAGGCTTAGTGTTTGCCGTTTCTCAAAACCATGCAGCAAGGCTTGCGCAGTTGCTGAATGAATATGCCCACCACTATTTTCCGGGCAAGTACACAAGCGATTTCGCAATACAGGTGACGAGTAATGTAAAAGACAGCCAGCAAATGACGGTTGACTTTAGCAACGACAAACTAAATGGGTTCAGCAATTGGGTTGAAGCCTACAAAACGGGTAAGGCAAGAGTTTGTGTTACCGTGGGCATGATGACCACGGGTTGGGATTGTCCTAACATTTTGAATCTTGGTTTAATGCGCCCGATATTTTCACCAACGGAATTTATTCAGATCAAAGGCCGGGGAACACGGATTCATAAGTTCGATCATAAATTCAAAAATGAATCGGGGGAACAAGAGACTGTTTCCGTTGATAAAAAAACTTTTAAACTGTTTGACTTCTTTGCCACGTGTGAATACTTCGAGGAGAAATACCAATACGACCAAGTATTAAAACTTCCTACTAATCTTGACACTGGTGATGACATTCCGGCTTTTACTGATCCATTTAAACCCAAGCGTGAAGGCTACGAATATTCGGAGAGTGATAAGATTGCAACGCTCCATGAACAACAAGTTGACTTTAAAGGAATGAAGGTTGATCGGATGTTCTTTCAACAATTTGAAGAGAAGGTAAAGACCGATGACGAGATAAAGCAATTGATGGAAGCCGGAGACGTGGAAGTAGCCACAGCAAGGGCTAAAGAGAAATACGATAACAAGCCCGAAGAGTATTTTGATTTGGAGAAATTACGGAGATCGTTAAAGATTGACCGTAAAATTGGTTGGCGCGAATTGCTGGAATTAATCGTAAGCATCCGATGAAGTACATATTGCCTTAGCGAAAGGTTGGTTATAGTTTTGGGTTTCACTAAAACTACATTATGAAGACCGAAAATTCAATTTCC
>JAYVMP010000065.1:0-11071 GCA_043758895.1 Bacteroidota bacterium | reverse complement strand
CCAAAATTATATCTTTATGCGCTGTAGGTTGAGACTTTTACAAAATGAATTTGTTACACCTAAACGGCTTTTACGATGCGTGCGTGGATTTTGTTGTTGTTGGGGATTTTATTCGCTAAAACCTGTCTTGGTAATTCCATTTTCATTCCGATGGATGAAAAGCAGGCCAACCACTTGAAGGCTTATGGAATTGCCTATTGGATCATCAAGAGCGACATCGAGGTGGATTGGTTGCTCAACTACCGAGGGGGAAGCTTTATGTGCAAGTACCACCCGGCCATCCAGAACGAGTTGGTGGTGCGTGGCATTAGTTACGAGATTATTTCCGAAGCGCAGGTTAACACCATAGTAACTGAAATTGCCAGTCCCTCGGCCAACTACGACATCATGAAGTTGGAGAAAGCTCCGAAAATTGCAGTTTATTCCCCCAAATCGAAGCAACCGTGGGACGATGCCGTTACCCTTTCATTGACCTATGCAGAAATCCCTTACGATATCATCTTTGATGATGAAGTGCTCAACGAAATGTTGCCAAAATACGATTGGCTTCATTTACACCACGAAGATTTCACCGGCCAGTACGGAAAGTTTTACGCCTCGTATGCGAACATGCCTTGGTACCTTGAGCAACAGCATGAGGCTGAAGAAACCGCACGAAAGTTTGGGTTCCAAAAGGTATCGCAGCTCAAACTTGCCGTGGCCAAGCGGATAAAATCTTTTGTGGCCGGAGGCGGATTTTTGTTTGCCATGTGCTCGGCAACCGATTCGTTTGACATTGCCTTGGCCGCTGATGGCGTGGACATTTGCGAACACATGTACGATGGCGACCCGGCCGACCCGCAGGCTCAGGAAAAATTAAACTTTGAAAACACACTCGCTTTTACCAATTTTCACTTGTCCCGCGACCCTTACCAATATGAGTTCTCGGACATCGATAATAATTTCCCGGAGCGCGGCCTGGTGCAAGGCAACGACTATTTTTCAGTTTTTCAATTCTCCGCCAAGTGGGATCCTATCCCCACCATGCTCACCCAAAACCATGTAAAAATGATAAAAGGTTTTTACGGACAAACTACCGGGTTCAAAAAGAATCTAATCAAATCGGATGTTGTGGTCATGGGCGAAACGAAGTCAATCAATGAGGCCAAGTACCTGCATGGTGTTTTGGGTAAAGGTTTTTGGACCTACTACGGGGGCCATGACCCTGAAGATTATCAACATCAAGTGGGCGAAGAACCAACGGATTTGCACCTTCACCCCAATTCGCCCGGCTATCGACTTATCCTGAACAATATTTTATTTCCGGCAGCCAAGAAAAAGAAACAGAAAACCTGAAATTGCTCCCTCAGATTGTTTTTTCAAAAAAAAAATAGGGGCCTTAGGAAATAAAAAAAAGTTGACAATTAATCAATGAAATTTCTATCACCCCTCCTTTTTCTCGCCTTATGCTGCTGCAAACCACTTGCCTCGGTTCAAAAGGAAAATCAAACAACACTTCGATTCGTTGTTGAATCGGAGCTTGGCACTGCGGCAATTATCGAAAAAAACAAATCGCAGGCATTTGCACTCGCCTATCGCGATCAAAATCGTGAAACAAAATATATTGTTGTTCGCCTGAGTGACCTTAACGTCATCCTGAAAGAAACGATAACAGGCTCGGTGAGGTGGAGCGGAGAAATGCAACTGAAAGAATCGCTCATACCAGGCATGGTAAGACGCGACCCGAAACCTGATGATAACATCCGACTAATTGATTTGAATAATTACATCATCCATAAAAAATGAAAAAAGTCCTTTCCCTCACTTCCCTCTTTATTTTGATACTCATTGCCGCGGTGGAGTTACGCGATCGTCATACGAACCATTGTGTCACTGATTCTCTGGAACTAAAGAAAAAGGAAAGTGGGATTAAAAAACTCTCTGACAGCCCCATGGAGTTTATTAAATTCCATCAAGGCATCCGCACCCGATCGGATGAAAGGAGACCAAGTTATCCAGCCAATTACCAATGGGCTGAACTACAAAAGGCACAGCTCTCATCGGCTTACAAAAAAACAACAAACTTATCGGCCCGCACGCAAAGCACTGCCAATGGCGTGAGCAGTTTTGTAGAACGTGGCCCCGGAAATGTTCCAGGCAGGACACGTGGGCTGATTGTTGACCCCGATGACCCCACCAATAAAACCTGGTATGCAGGATCCGCGAGCGGTGGCGTTTGGAAGACCGTCAATGCGGGCAATACATGGCAATGGCTCACCCCCTCCATATCGAATATGGCCACCACCACACTGGCCATGGCGGCATCAAATCACAAAACGATCTTCGCAGGAACAGGCGAGGGATTTGGAAACATCGATGGCTTGACCGGAAATGGAATATTTAAGAGTCTTGACCGTGGAGCTTCCTGGTCATTGCTAACCTCATCATCAGGTTTCGGACCGATCAACCGGATTGCAGTTGACCCCAACAACGAAAATAACGTGCTTGCTGTATCCAACTCCGGCATCTATCGCTCAACAGATGGAGGAGCTACCTGGACTCAAACGTTTCAAGTAACGGATGGCGTGTCATTCGTGCAAGACCTTCGCCCCACCCCAGGAAATTTTTCAATACTATATGCGGGCCAAAATGGAGTGGGCGTATTAAAGTCCATAGATGGCGGTGTAACCTGGAACCTCAGCAAAAAAGGGATGGCACCAAATGGGCGAATTGAGATTGCCATCGCCCCAACAAATACAAGCCGAATAGCGGCCTCGGTCCAGGGGTCGCTTTCAGGTGCGAACTCGGATCTGTATTTATCCAATGACGGTGGAGCCACCTGGTATTTGGTTACTTTATCTTTAAGTGGCAAGACTGTAGATTACCTCGCCAGTTCGGCTGGCGATCAAGGATGGTATGATAACACAGTAGCTTTTAGCCCTTACAATCCAAATGTAATTTATGTGGGAGGTGTAAGTGCTTTTCAAGCAACCTTGACAGCACCAACTACGAGTACAGCAACTGCTTATTTTATTCAGGAAAACAATACAACATCATTTTTAAATTTAACAAAATTCAATTCTACGAAAGCAGGCGGTAAATTGGATATAGGAAGTGGGGTAAACCCGGATACCGTTCAGGTTAGATTTGGCCCTGGTCTTTCACAAAAAGCGCATCGGTTTTTAGTTCCTGCAGGAGCTACCTCTGGCGTACCCTCAACAAGTTATTCTTATCAGGATTATGTCAACGTTCCTTTTCAGATCTGGGATTTGCACACCAACCAGCAATTGATGATTTCTTTCCGCGATCAAAACCGCAACGGGGTTTTCGATCTCATACATACTAATACCACCAGCACAGATGCTACGCTGCAAAGCCGGGAGTATATTTTTATCAACAATATTCCCTACAATGCGGCCGTGCCCAGTGATTCCATCGCCAAAGCGAGCGGTGGCGGCCAAGCCTATCAGGAGATGTATTTTTTCTGGCCGGTATTGGCGAGCGGGGCAACTTGGTCTCCCAATTCTTTGCCTGTTTCCAATTTGCAAATCACGAGCACTACCATCAACAAATTCACCAGCACAGTAAGTACAGTAGCTGATCCGTATTCGGCTTATGATGGCAAAAATACCCGGAGCTTTGTCCATCCCGACCAGCATAACATTTATCCCATGGCCAATTCAACCGGTCAAACCTTTCAATTGCTGTTGGCCAACGATGGCGGGGTGTTTTTGTCAGGAACATCGGCTTCTCCAGGCACTACACAAGGGGAATGGTCAAAAGTTGGCAATGGCTACAACACCAGTCAATTCTATGGTGCTGATAAAAAACCAGGCGCACAAGAATACCTGGGCGGGACGCAAGATAATTCCGTTTATTTCACACCGGGCGGAACGGTTTCATCTTTGTCCACCAACTTCAATCTCGTTTCTCAATTGGCAGGCGATGGCTTTGAGGTAGTATGGCACAGCCAGGACCCCAACAAATTGATTGGGAGCAATCAAAACTGTTATTTTTATCGCTCACTTGATGGTGGAACAACATGGACTGCCGCCTTTACAGGGCTTACTCTTTCAGGCTCACAGCCAGATCCAACTAAGTTCCCCTTCATATCGAAATTAGCGAGTTCCAAACAAGCCCCCGATATTCTTTATACTGTTGGCTCAGAGGGGGTTTGGAAGTCATCTGATTTTGGTGGTAACTGGGCACTCACCCCCATCGCCACGGGCTGGGGCACGAGCACTTCCTTTGCTGATGTGGAGGTATCGCGGGCGAATGCAAACGTTTTGTGGGCTGGCAGTGGATGGCTCTCCGGTGGAAACCTATTCGTTTCTACCAATGCCGGGCAGGCTTTCACCGCAGTGCCCAATCCATCAGGTTTTACTTTGGGAAACATCTCTCGTATCGCAACACACCCCACCAATGAAAAAATAGCTTATGCCCTTTTCTCTTATGCTAAAACGGCTAAAATATTAATGACCCAAGACCGTGGCCAAACCTGGACAGACATCAGCGGTTTTGGAACAGGCTCTTCCAGCACCACCGGTTTTCCCGATGTGGCCGTTTACAGTTTATATGTTCGGCCAGACAACCCCAACATTATTTGGGCTGGCACTGAAATCGGGATTGTTGAGTCTTTAGATGGCGGAGCCACCTGGGCGTTGCTTACCGAGTTTCCTGCCGTAGCGGTGTGGGATATGAAGGGGCAAGACAATGAAGTGGTCATCGCCACCCATGGCCGCGGAATATGGACTGCCGAGCTAACCACGGATCAAAACAGTAATTTCCCTGTACCTGTTATTATGAATTCAGGCACTTCCCCGCAATCCAAATTTGTGGTGCAAGTACAGTTGCCCATCCTTTACGATTCGGTCAGGCTCGTCATCAATTCCCAATCTTTAAAATTTATCCCCACCGTTACGGGTGTCCAAAACATTCAGATCGCCAATGTCCCAAAGGGGAGTGTTTCGGTTCAATTGATTGGCTACAAAGGGACCGCGCCAATTTACTCCACGGTAGGCACAGGGATAAACTTGTCGCTGCTGGCTTACCAACAGCAGTATTACGATTACTTCATCAGCACCAATAATTTTTATTTGAATGGCATGTCGCTCCAAACTTGGGGCGCATCCAACAGCAGCATGCAAAGTTCGCATAACTACGCCAGCAACCAAGATGCCACAGGGTTACTGCTGGTACCCATTGTTGTTTCATCAGGAGCCAACACCTCCATATCGTACCAGGACGTGGCCATCGTAGTGCCAGGCACTACCGGATCTGCTTTTGGTCAAACTGCCTTCAACGACTATGTCGTGACAGAAGGCACAAAAGATGGAATAACTTGGATACCCATCGCCAATGGATACAACGCTACGGCTAACCCCACCTGGCTTTCCAACTATCAGGGGACACAGAGCGGCACCATAGCAATGACCGTAACTGAAACAGTTGACCTTAAAAATAAATTTAATCCAACAGATACGTTGCTAATTCGCTTCAGGCTGCATGCAACTAAAGAAGCGGCTACCGCCTGGGGTTGGTCGGTGGATAATTTGTACATCCAACAAACGCCAACCGGGGTGGAGATTCCCACTGCTCTTGACACATTTTCTGCCTATCCCAATCCAACATCCGGAAAATTCACGATCAATTTTGACTTGCCGAATAAATCCAATGTTGCTTTAAATGTTTGGGACATGACGGGCAGAAGTGTAGTTCGACAAGACTTGGGAATTCAAGATGAAGGAAGCCATGAGGTGAATTTAAACTTGGAATCCGCACAAGATGGAATTTATCTAGTTCGAATAAAGACCAATCAGGGGGAGAAGATCACAAAAATTTTAGTTCGAAAATAATTCACAAATCCTGAATGAATCAAAAACAAACCTTACTAGCCGGTATATTATTTGGAGCGTTCGGAGTTGCCTTGGGCGCATTTGGTGCACACGCCCTAAAGAATTTATTAATCAAAAATGGAAGGATAGAAACATTTGAACTGGCGGTACGCTATCAGTTTTATCATGCGCTGGCCCTACTTTTTATTGGGTTGTTGATGAGTCAATATGGCTCGGCACGAATGAACTGGTCTTCCCTTTTGATTTTTGTTGGCGTGATCCTATTTAGCGGAAGCCTCTATCTATATGCACTTACCAATACAAAATCATTCGCGATGGTCACCCCAATCGGTGGGTTATTTTTGTTGGTAGGATGGATTGTATTGGCTTACGCGATCATCACCAAAAGTTAAGCCATCTGATCTATTTTCTCTTCTCCAGCACATTGGCAGAAAAAGTAACCTGGCTATTGGCTCCCGCTGCATTAGATACAACCGTCACCACTTTATTTTGACGGCCGATTTTATTAGTGCTGTCAAACTGAACAATGATCTCGCCTTTGCCGCCCCCGTTTACGGGATCGCGCGGCCAGCCCTTGGGTGTAGTGCATCCACAGGTAACTTGCACATTTGTGATAATCAAAGGTTCACTTCCGGTGTTGGTAAACTTAAAGGTATGCTCTACTTTATCACCCTGAAAAATATCACCAAAGTCATGGGCATTTCGTTCCCAAATTAAGGTTGCACCGAGGTGAGCGTCTTGAGCCAATGAATTGGAAGCAAGGGTGAAGTAGAGGAATAGGAATAACAAAAAAGAAATTTT
This sequence comes from Bacteroidota bacterium, assembly GCA_043758895.1. Classification (GTDB taxonomy): domain Bacteria; phylum Bacteroidota; class Bacteroidia; order Cytophagales; family Cyclobacteriaceae; genus ELB16-189. Next base: position 4,436 of record JAYVMP010000065.1, on the reverse strand, counting down.
CATAGGCCGTTTCACCTTACAAAGCTAATTAGGTTTAACTTGAATTGGACTTTTAAACACAAAAATGAAAAATGAAGTTCAATCCTTTTACGGAAACCGTTTGCGGTTGCGTGCCTGCGGCATTTGCATCAGGGGCAATTCCATTTTAATGGCAAACCATCAAGGAATTTCATCGGGGAATTTCTGGGCACCGCCAGGTGGAGGCATCCAATTTGGCGAACAGGCAACGGAGTGCCTTCATCGCGAGTTTGAAGAAGAAACGGGGATGTCTATAGAAATAAAAGGTTTCTTATTCGCATGCGAATTTATTGACTCTCCGTTTCATGCAGTCGAATTGTTCTTTGAAATTTCATCTGCCACCAACACCCTGAAAGTAGGCATCGATCCTGAAACTGGAAGCCCCCCAATTATTAGCGAAGTCAAATTTTTAACCTGGAACGAAATCGAAGCACTGCACGCCACTGAGCTTCACGGAATATTCAACTACCTCAGCCATCCTTCCGAAATTATCGCCCAACGGGGATTTTTTAAGGTGTAAAGATTACGGTTAACCCATTAAATTTTTTTATTATTGCAATACAAAGAACCCGATTCACGAAATAAAAAAATTGTTTTGCAAACTGCCACGGCCAATTACAAGGTAATCAAGAAAATTAAGGACGAACGATTTGATGAAGAGCTCCTTCATCAATACGACTTGCTTATCCAAACAGGGGCAAAAGATTTTCAATTGGCTGTCATCGACAGCAAGGATAACCGGCTACTGGCCCTCGAAGATTACGCCATGGGCAATGTTCAATCCAATTCGGAGCTTTTGCTTACGTTGAAAGAATTATTTGATGCCCACGCACTGTTGCGGGCTGGGTTTTGGAGGCGGGTGAAAATCGGGATAAAAAACAATAAATTTTGCCAGGTTCCGTCTTCACTTTTTAACGAAGCCCATACGGTAAATTATTTAAAGCTGAACGCGGTGATCGATGAATCAAAAGAAGAGATTTTCTTTTGCAAAAACCAAAGTTGCGAATCGAATACGGTCTTCGCAGTGCCCCGGGACATTACCCAATGGTTGAGTTCGGTTTATCAAAATACAGCGCACCACTATTTTCATCAATCCTCTTCCCTTATCGAGGGTGTACTGCATCAGTCCAAGGCTCTTGAGGGCAATCCGCTGTACATTTTTATTGACCGGTTCAAACTTCACATTCTGTCTGTTAAAGAAGGCCAACTTATTTATTATAATCAATTCCCGATCAAACAGTTTTCAGATTATGTGAAATATATCATGTTGGTGTTGAAAAGCCTAAGTATGGATCAGCACACCAGTAAAATTATTTTATGGGGATATATCGGAAAAAACTCCCCTCACTATTTGGAGTTTATCAAATACATCCGCAACGTAACTTTTGGCGAGCGGCCGAGCCAGTTGAAGTTCAGTTATTTGTATGATGAGGTGCAGGAACATCATTTCTTTGATCTCTATTCCCTTTCCCATTTAACGGCCTGATGAATCGCATTGCTCTTTTCCCGGGATCATTTGACCCTTTCACCAAAGGCCACGAAGACATTGTGTTGCGGGGGTTGAGCCTGTTTGACGAGATTATTATTTCCATCGGATACAACAGCACAAAAAGCAAGCGCTATTTTCCCATTGAGCTGATGATGACCAAAATTCGCGAAACATTCAAAAACTATCCGCAGATCACTGTGCAAACGTATTCCGAACTGACAGCCGAGTTTGCAAAAAGAAATGATGCCCATTTTTTGCTGCGTGGCCTGCGCAACACCACCGATTTTGAATATGAGAACAGCATTGCACAGATTACGAAGCACCTCAACAATAAATTGGAATCCGTATTTTTGATTACCGAGCCCAGGTTTGCCTCCATCAGTTCATCGATCATTCGCGAGGTGCACCGGTACAACGGAGATGTTTCCGCTTTTTTGCCGTATCCACTTTAATTTTTTACTTCCTCGGTTCGGTAATACTCTTCAAATACAAAACGTATCGATCGGTAGGAATTTTCAAGTGCGTGGTAAACTTCCTTTTGCGTCATCCACCGAAGTTCCTCAATATCTTCTTCTACAGCGGGGCGGCTACGCGAATCATCAGCGAGATCCATCGCAAACCACCTGGTTTTTTTAATCATGTTGTTCTTGTTCATGGTGTACGTGTGCCAAGTGGTGCAAATCTTCCTACCGATCTTCACGTCCACATTGCACTCTTCCTCCACCTCACGTACAGCCGTGTCGCTACTTGTTTCACCGCTCTCTTTTTTTCCTTTGGGCAGGTCCCACTTTTTCATCCGGTAGATCATCAACACTTTGTCCTTTTTACGGACAAGCCCACCGGCTGCCTTGATCACATTAAATTTTTTCTTGATAAAATTCTTGGCCGCTGCATAGTCTTTTACCGTGAGCGACAGCGAAAGGAGATGCATAGGCACTTTTGAATTGATCAGGTCCAAGATCAAATCTAAATCCATGACACTGGCCTCGTTGATCCAAACATGGTTTATCAATTTGGCTTTAGTAACCGGCTCGGCAGCAGCCTTGATTTCTAAATTGAAGCTCCCCGCCTCGGGCGTAGTGCCGGGCTTCATTATTTTTACCGGAATATCATTGACAAATAAATACATGAGTGGTCATATAGATGCAAAAACATAAAATATTTCCATTCAACCAACCCGATGTACTATTTAAAGTAAAATATTCCTCGATTCATCATAATTTGCGGCATGAGTCTGATTAAAATCGAAGAAGCTGCAGCCCGGCAGGTCGCGGCAAAGTTGCTTGAAATTGGTGCCATAAAATTGAATCGCAAAAACCCTTTCACGTGGAGCTCAGGCTGGAAATCACCAGTGTATTGCGACAACCGTTTGACACTCTCCTATCCGGAAATACGCACCTTTGTAAAGGAGTCGCTGGCCGTCACAATTCGGAAGAATTATCCTAACGCAGAATGTATCGCAGGGGTGGCCACTGCAGGAATTCCGCAGGGGGCGTTGGTGGCCGATGTGCTTGGCCTGCCTTTCGTATATGTGCGCCCCAAAGCAAAGGAACATGGAATGGGAAACTTGATCGAAGGAAAAATCGAACAAGGGAAAAAAGTGGTGCTGGTGGAGGATTTGATTTCTACCGGGGGCAGTTCATTAAAAGCCGCCAAGGCGATGAACGAGGCTGGCTTCCAGGTGATCGGTATGGTGGCTATTTTTACTTACGGTTTTGAAGTTGCTGCAAAAAGTTTTATTGAGGCCAATATTCCCTTGGTGTGCCTAAGCGACTTTGATCACTTGCTTGCCGTAGCCGTAGCCAAAAAATACTTGGACGAGGACCAACTGAGTGACGTGAAAGGTTGGCGGATAGACCCCGGGAATTGGAGGTAGAGCTGGGTCAATATCAATGTAATAGTCTCGCAACTGCATTGAGTCCTCAATCCTTTTTCACTCTTGTCACAACGATGTTCCGGTATTCAACAGGACCGTGGTCGCCTTGAATCAAAAACGGCCCAGGCTCTCCTTCTCTGCTGTCCAACGCTCCACCTGTAATTCCAGGGATAACCTGATCGGTGATTACCGCAGCACCATTGGCAATGATTGTTACCCTTCGGCCAATTAAAGTAATATCGTACGACTGCCACTCCCCTGCCTCTTTGGCAACCATTTCATTAGGCGGCAGAAATCCATAGATGCCACCCAACTGATCGTCATAAGGTTCAAGCCCTTTGCTATCGGCAACCTGCACTTCATAACGGCCTCGAAGGTAAATACCACTGTTGCTTCCTTTTGGATAACGGAATTCAATGTGCAGTTTGAAATCCATAAACACATCATCCGTTACTAAGTTTGCCCCCGACTTTGGGCTTTTCAGAATCCCAGACTCTACGACCCACTGATTTGTTCCTAAAGAATGCCAACCGGTCAAATCCTTGCCATTGAAAATAGGGACTGGCATATCCCAAACCGGATTCATCGCATGACGGAGAGCCGGTGCGCGTGACGCTACCCAGTTGTAGGTATTGCCATCGCTATAAAGCATCGTTCCTTTCAGGCTATCATTTCGGATAAACCCTGCAAATTCGAGGTGCGCACTTACAGTTTCCCATTGGGTAGGAATCGTGAATTCAAATTTTCCTTCCTTGAACTTCACCTCAGCCACAGGGCGAGCACTCCCATTGGCATAAACAAAACGGCCAACCAACGTGTGGTTTCCAGAATGCCTGACCTCGAGCCAGGATGGAAGCGATTTGCCCGACTTATCAATAACCATATCCCATCTGCCTTCCAATAACCGGGACTCTTGAGCTGAAGTCGAAAATGAGAATAAAGTGAGCAACCAAACTAAAGGGATAAATACGATTTTTTTAAGATTCATTTTTAAAAGAATTTATTGTTGCCTTCCTTTTTTTGGAATAGAGATAATCGCAACGCATTCAAACC
>JAYVMP010000064.1:0-5398 GCA_043758895.1 Bacteroidota bacterium | reverse complement strand
TCTGTAAAAAGTCTGTACGAACAGCGGATGCCAAAGACCATGGAAGAGATACAAGCAAAATTAGACCGATCAGAAAAAGATATCAACACGGGCAATGTGCATTCCCAGGAAGAAGTTGAAAACTATTTTAAAACCAAGTTTGGCCAGTGAAAGAAAGCACAAGTGATCTGGTCATCCGAAGCCTTGGCAGATATGGAAACAACCTATGATTTTATTGCAGAGAACTCCCCACCGGCAGCCCAACGGATAGTTGAAGCCATGCTGGCCAGGGCAAAACAGTTGGAGGCCTTTCCTGAATCGGGAGCTCGGCAAGAAACTCTAAAAGACAAAGGCAAAGAATACCGTTACCTGGTAGAAGGCAATTACAAAATCATTTACAGTTACCAACACGAAACACAGGCCGTGTACATCGAAGTAATTTTTGATGCGCGCTACAACCCGGACAAACTGAAACTATAGCCCCGCGTAAACACTACTGCACCACGGGGCTACCTGAAGAAATCTTTACGGTCATACCGCGTTCCACGCGATTATGATCAAATTTCTGTTATAGAATTTTTGGAAAACTTTCTAAATTGCATCAGGTCGGAAATCCGAACGCTATATTGAAAGAAGTTCGTAGACGTTGCAGTGGACCGTATTATCCACGATGCACACCGGCTTGAACTCAAGGGGGAATCGATGCGTAAAAAAAAGAAGTACCTTACCTGAAGAAATGACAGAAAACTAAAACCAGGCAGTGTTTAACCGAAAACCCGATACAGTTTTTCCTGCATTTTGCCAGTTAACTTTGGGTGGTCACGTTGTGCGGAATTTCCAATTTGACACGCACACAACGTTACTGCGACTTGGAGATGTGAAACCGATAGACAGGTTGAACGAATACCACCCTTGAAATGAATCTGAAAAAACAAGGAATAGAATGGTTAACTTTATAGTACAATAAGAATGTATGGATATCCAAGCAGAAAAAATTCTATTGATCGAGCAGCTCATCAGGATAAGAGACAACCATGTGCTATAGCAAGTGAAGGAGCTCCTCAATAAAGAAAGCAACCCTGTAGTGGGTTATGAAACTAGCGGACGGCCCATCACACAGCGTGACTTTATCAAAATGATAGAGCAAGCCGAGCAAGAATACGAGTCAGGCAAATACCAGACCATGGACGAAGTGGAAAAGGAATCTGAGAGCTGGTAGATGAAAAAGAAAGTCTACCGTGTGCTTATCCCGCCCACGGCAAAAGGATCGCTCCGTGAAATTGTGGAGTACATCAAGGGGGAATCGCCTTCGGCCGCAGCAAAAGTCCAGAAGAAATTGATCGAGATCGCCAAGAGCCTTTATCAAATGCCCTGAACGTTTTGCCAAAGAAGAATACCCGTCAGAGAAAACCGGGAACTATCGTTCCGTCACGAAATGGCATTATAAAATTGTTTACAAAATAATGGAGGATGAAGTAGTTATCCTGCGGTTCATCCATACCAGCCGAGACCCCGAGCGTATCAAAAATATGGAATAGTCTAAAATTGACTACTAAGCACATTCTTAATTGACACAACTGGTTGGGTCAATTAAGAATGTATCCGGCACCAAGTATTATATAACACTCCGTTTCCTCCGATTTTGCTGGTGCCAAGCTGCTTTTCGACCCAATTTCAAATTAAAAAAAGTGGTCAATTAAAAATGTGCTTTTTGAATCATTTTTACCTAAAATAGAAATTTAAGATGTGCCTGTCATTTTTCAGAAAGCGATCTGATTTCCAAAGATATTAACGATTTCATCCCGAATCGGGGAAAGGTGATTTTGTGGCAAAATCCCGAACATTATCCCGAATATTCGGGATAATGTTTCGTACACAACTATTAGGCTGTTAACATCCCAACCACCTTCTTTTTTGATGCACCGAGTGCAAATGCTGAGCGAAACATAAGGTCCATGGAGACGGACGTATCAGCAGCCTCCATCTTGGCCACTCTCGATTGACTTGAGTGAATGCGTTTAGCGACGGCAACTTGAGTTAGTTTTTTTGATTTCCGTAGATCACGTAGAGCTTTACTCAAATCAAGTTTGAGTTCAACATAAGCAACTTCTTCGCTGGAAAGGTTCAAAAATTCCGCCGTACCACCGACCTTCCATCCACGTGCTTCGAGGCGTTTTTTCTTTGATCTATTCATTTCGATACTTGTTTGTTAGTGATTATCGCCATACAGTCGAATCCGTTGCTTGCAAATGTCAATCACATGCTGGGGTGTTTGGCGAGTTTTTTTGTCAAAAACTTCCAAAATGACTATTGCATCCTGATCAGTTCGATATACAATTCGCCACGTTGCTGTTGCATCAACTATACGAAGCTCATGGCACCGTTTGCCGATCGAAGGTATTGGGCGCGAGTGAGGCAAGGATAGGTTTTCACCTTGTTGAAGTCTCCGCAACAACAAACCAGCTTCAAGACGAGCAGCCATTGAAAAGGTGGTGTCTTAACTTCTCCGTGCAGCCAAACAAGTGGCTTATCATCCATATAGATTCATTCACAATATTACGTCATATTTGACATATATCAAAATTGACATATTAGGGTTTTGTTTACTGTTCCCCCTGCAGTAGGCAGTAACGACATTTTTACGATTGCTTGTGCCAATATTGAAACAAAGACGAATTTAAAAAGATTTGGCCGTTTTTAGCTTTACTGCCGATCTTGAGGCGAAATCATTGTTACTTTGAGATCGAACGTATCCTATCACACGGAGCTGAAATGTTTGGCACGCGAAAACCTCTTATCCAGAGAAATTGCTATCCAGATTCCTCGCTCCAATATTTGGCGATGGCAGAATGAACCTGCCGATAAATACGAAACCTTTGAATTGAACTTGAGGGGCTCGCGGACTATGACCTTATCCGCTCGTTCGCTCAGGACAAAAAGGTGAAACGGATTTTCATAGCTTATGTTCGTCTTAGTAAATTCTTTGTCTCGCTAGCGTGAAAATTCCGAGGAGCCGGACCAGTTTTTTCCGTCAGAAGTTGACCACTTATGATTATTGCCAGGTCGCGAAAAAAAGTGGTCACCCAGCCCGGAATTTCCACCGGGTGGACAAGGTATTGCAGCACTGTATTTTCAATTACTTAACAACAATGGACGATATGTAATATATTTTGTTTCCAGTATTGAGCGGTGTTGGAACACCATTTTTCCAGTACTCATCAACAGATATATTTCCTTCGAATCCGGCTACATACACATCGGTGCCGTTCACATAGATTGAATTGGCAATCCCCTGTGAGCTTCCATTGGTTAGGCTTGTTGCAACCCCGTTTTTCCAATATTTAGCCAAGTTACCATCATCACCAGCGGCATACACATCGGTGCCGCTAACGAATATGGAGTTGGCTTCCGCCGTGTTTGTGCCGTCCGTAAGCGAGGTAGCCACACCGTTCTTCCAGGTTTTGGCAATACCGTTATCCGAACCCGCAACAAATACGTCCGTGCCACTAATGGAGATTGACTTGGCATTCGCCTGGTTGGTGCCGTCAGTGAGCGCGGTGGCCACACCGTTCTTCCAGAATTTGGCAAAGTTATGATCTGACCCCGCCACATATACATCGGTACCGCTCACAAAAACTGAATTGGCCGATGCGAACGGATCGGTGCCATCTGTAAGTGCGGTGGCAACCCCATTTTTCCAGAGCGTGGCAACACCCGCACCCACTACACCCGCCACATAGACATCGGTGCCATTGACAAAAATGGAGTGAGCGTAGGCGGTGCCGGAACCGTCCGTGAGGGCATTGGCAACACCATTTTTCCAATACGTGGCTTTAAATCCGTCCGCGCCAGAAACGTACACATCTGTGCCATTGACAAAAACCGAATACGCATAGGCGTTGTTCGTCCCGTCGGTAAGGGCTGTTGCAACACCATTCGTCCAGATTTGGGCCACGCCTGTATTGCCACTGTTATCTGTATTTTCATACCCTGCCACATACACATTCACTTGCACTGTAAATGTTGGGCCTGTCGCGGTTTGCCCGCCAACGGAAACGTCCACGGCCCCAGAACTTGCCCCGACCGGTACGGTGGCAGTTATCGAGCTGGAAGTAGCCGCGGTAACAGTGGCTGCGGTGCCATTAAAAGTTACACTATTGCTTGATGGCGTGGCGGAGAAATTTGTTCCGGTAATCGTCACGGTTGTGCCTGCCGTTCCTGATAAAGGTGTGATGGTAGTAATTGTGGGCAAACTGATTACGGTAAACACAGGCCCGGTTGCCTGGCCCGCGCCGGTTGTGACGGTAACCGTGCCAGAGGAGGCACCCACAGGCACAGCGGCAGTGATGGTGGTGGCCGTAGATGCAGTGACCGTAGCGGCCGTGCCATTAAACATCACTGTATTACCGGAGGGGGTAACTGAGAAATTTGTGCCGGTAATAACCACTGTTGTGCCAGGGCTGCCCGAGGTGGGCGCGATAGCAGTTACGCTGGGTGCACTGACGATTGTAAATACCGGGCCGGTTGCTTTGCCACCGCTGGTTGCAACGGTAACGGTGCCGTTCGTTGCCCCCGTGGGAACAGTGGCTGTGAGGGAAGTTGGAGATGAAGCCGTAAGGTTGGCGGCTGTGCCATTGAACATTACCGTATTCCCGGAAGCCGAAGTGGCAAAGTTTGCACCGGTAATTGTTACTGCGGCCCCGACCGAGCCGGATGTTGGGGAGATGGCAGTAACTGTTGGGGCAGGCACTTGTGGTGTCTTGCTACACCCTAACAATAAACTTAGTGCCACCAGGGTGGCATAAGTAAACCATAATTGGGGAGAATTGAGTTCATTCATAAGCTTGGATATGTTTGGTCAAAACAAGGGATATATTGCTTGACATCCATCCCCTAAAAAGGGGATTTTCCGAACACGGTGCAGGTGGCATAAACTCACCCTCATCTATATTTTCTTTTATCATTGTAAGAATGTCCACGGAACCAATAAATGGAACAAGCTTAGGAAATAAGTCGTTGACTCGTATCCTCTCTCCCCCAATTTTTCGGGAGGGGTGGAAATTCCGGGCTGGAAATTCCGCGCTGGGTGACCACTTCTTTTCGAGACATTGCAATAATCATCAGCGACTGGTTATTAGCCTGTACACTTGGTCACCTTCAGACGGAAAAGACTGGTCCGGCTCCGCGGAATTTCCGGTTAGCTAAAATCCGATATTTGACAAAGTAGAGGTAATCTAATTTTTATTTAGAATTTATTTTCATTTTTAAAACAGTGCGCTAAATTGATTTATTTGTTTGGTTTCGCCATTGAATGTGATGTTTATACACAGCGACATAAGTAATACAGCATAGTTATTAAATTGCTATCTTTGTTTTCATAAACTAAAATGAAAACAAATGAAACAATTGTTTATTAAAG
>JAYVMP010000063.1:0-3213 GCA_043758895.1 Bacteroidota bacterium | reverse complement strand
TATCCATGTCATTGATGTTTGTTTGCACTACAAAAATGACATAAAAAAGGGTGGCTTAAACTCCACCCTTTACAATTACTTAGTCGGACAACAGTGATTACTAAACAATACTCAACTGGTTAGAAGGAAATAGTTTTTTGACATTTTGTTGTATTGATTTGTCGAACCGGTTTTCGATGGGCAATTTGTCGAAAACATTAAACCAAATGCATTTAAAATTTGAGATATTTGTCTGCTGATAACTTTAGTAACAAGAAGTCAATTAAATTTATTCACAACTTTATTGTTACGTCCATAATATTATTGTTATGCCTGCAACTTTATTGTTAAGGGACATCATCATCATCACCAATACAAAAAACCTTAGTTATGTATTACCACCGTCTTGGAAAAATCCCGCCCAAACGCCACACGCAATTTCGTCAACCGGATGGAAGTTTGTACAAAGAGGAACTGGTGAGCTCGGAAGGATTTTCGGGCATCTACTCTAACCTTTACCACATCCATCCGCCCACACGCATCAAAGAAGTAAGAACACCCGAGAAATTTGGCGCGAAACGAATGGCTGAATACCACCTTCTACAAACGCATTTGAATACCGCTCAAGTTGGCGAAACAGGTGAAGACTATTTGAGCGCCCGCAAAACACTACTGCTGAACAACGATTGCGCGCTCTCCATCTGCTCTCCCCAAAAAAGAAGGATGGATTATTTTTATAAAAACGCGGAAGGCGATGAAGTGATCTTTGTGCACGATGGCAAAGGCACCCTCACTTCACAGTTTGGAAAATTAGACATCCGCCAGGGCGACTATGTAGTCATTCCTCGTACCGTCATTTATAAATTGGATTTTGAAGACGGACCGCTCCGTTTATTGATTATTGAATCGGCATCGCCCATCGAAACGGTGAAACGCTACCGCAACCAACTGGGTCAATTGCTGGAGCATTCGCCTTACTGCGAGCGCGACATCCGCCCTCCCCAAGAATTGATAACTGATCCCTCAGGCGGAAATTTTCTGATCAAAATAAAGAAGCAGGGCTTTCTACACCATTACGTTTACGATCACAGTCCGCTGGACCTCGTGGGTTGGGACGGATTTTTGTGGCCATATGCTTTTTCCATTCACGACTTCGAGCCGATCACGGGCCGCATCCACCAGCCACCGCCCGTGCACCAAACCTTTCAGGGCCATAATTTTGTGATCTGCTCATTTGTGCCGCGCTTGTTTGATTATCATCCGCAAGCAATACCTGCACCCTACAACCACAGCAACATTGACAGTGACGAAGTGCTGTATTATGCCGAAGGAAATTTCATGAGCCGCAGGGGCATCGAACGAGGTTCGTTCACCTTGCACCCTGGCGGCTTGCCCCATGGCCCACATCCGGGCACGGTGGAAAAAAGTATTGGAGCCAAAGAAACGCACGAGCTGGCCGTGATGATCGATACCTTTCATCCACTTCACCTGACGGATCAGGCCATTCCCTATTTAGATAAAAATTATCCGATGAGCTGGACGGATAGTGGCAGTAGTGGTTTCCATGAAGTGAATACGCCTTGAGTGCAGTTGAGTAGTAATTGAGGGCACACCTAAAAACTGAATCAAGGCTTTCTCCTTTTCGGAATCGGGGGCGAGGATACCAGGAGCAAAATTTGAAATGACCGTAAGCGAGTCGAGTGCTTTACTAGTTGAGCCCGCAACTCAATTCAATCAGCCAAGGGTAAAAGATTTTTTAACTTTAAGTAACATCTTCGTTTGCCTTCCCGTCTTGCCTTTGATCCGATGAACCAAGAAGAATTTAAAATCCGGGTGCTGCCCTCCAAAAACAAGCTTTACCGCTTTGCCTTCCGCTTGCTGGGCAGCAGCGATGAGGCCAAAGACATTGTTCAAGAAACGATGATCAAAGTTTGGAACGGGCGCGACTTGGCCGAAGTGCAAAACATGGAAGCGTGGTGCATGCGCATTGCCAAAAATCTATCGCTCGACAAACTGCGGAGCCAACAACGCAGGTCAACCGATCCCTTGGAAGATGGATTCGAAGTTCGGCAAGACGGACTATCGCCTCACGACAAAACGGAATTAACAGAAAGCATGAAACGAATTGATGAACTGATGACACGGCTGCCCGACAAACAACGACAGGTGATGCACTTGCGCGACATTGAAGGGCACAGTTATAACGAAATCTGCGAAATTTTAGAATTAGATATGAATCAAGTAAAGGTCAATTTATTTCGCGCCCGTCATGCCGTACGCGAAAAATTAATTAAACTCAATGCGTATGGACTCTAAGCAAATCGAACAACTGCTGGAGAAATACTGGAATGCCGAAACTTCCCTGGAAGAAGAACAAGAGCTGCACCGGTTTTTTCAGCGTGAAGGTGTCCAGGAAAATTTAAAAGAGACGGCAGCACTCTTTCGCTATTTTGAAATTGAAAAAACCAGGACATTGAGTGAAATTTTTGATGCTTCTGTAACAAACCAAATTAAACAGCGTCAAGGTGGAAAGATTGTTTCCATGACAAACTGGTTTCAGATAGCCCGAGTGGCGGCAGGAGTTTTGGTAGTCGTGGCGGCTGTTTACCTGATCGGGCACGAGGTGCGAAAATCATCGCCCAATGAAATCACGGATACGGAAAGCGACCCCAAGCTGGCGTTTGAAGAAACTAAAAAGGCATTGTTGATGATCTCGAAGAATTTTGGGAAAGCACAACGTGAAGCAAGCAAGATCAACTTGCTGAACGAAGCCGAACAAAAAATAGAACGGAAGCCTGAAGAGTCAGACAAACAAAAAAAAGTAAATATTTAAAAAAAACTGCCCGCTGGAGAGGGTAAGGTAAAAAAAACTAAAATAAAAAGCTATGAAAAAGTTAATGATGGGAGTAGTGATGATGGTGTTGTCGATAGCAGCCAATGCACAAGGAGATGCGATCGCAAAGTTCTTTGCAAAATACCAGGACGATGAAACGTTTACGCAGGTGAAAGTAAGCCAGAAAATGTTTGGCCTGTTCACCAACATGGATGTGGACAAACCAGAAGACAAAGATGTGCTCGATGCAATTAGCAAGATCCAGGGCTTGCGCGTGCTGGCCAAACACGAAACCCGCGACTCACGCACTTTATACAAAGAAGCATTAGCCATAATCCCCACCAAAGACTACGAAGAACTGATGAGTGTGCGCGATAAGGACAAAGACATGAAATTCTTTA
>JAYVMP010000062.1:0-2874 GCA_043758895.1 Bacteroidota bacterium | reverse complement strand
GATGCTTGCTTTATTTTAGCTAAGGCCGCGAGATTGTCGGCTGCATCCCTGCCAATGATAACCGGGATTGCCTTTTCTTTTGCCAGCACTTCCACGATGCCGAGGCCTATACCTCTTGCTCCGCCCGTCACTATAATGACTTTATCGTTGAGAAGAATATCCATGAACTAAAGGTTGTAAAAATGAACGGCATTTTCGCACATTACATTTTGTTTTTCTGAGTTGGAAAGTTGTGTTGTAAATTTTTCAACGAGGTCAAGTTGTTTTTCGTAGGTTGTCGCAAGGAGACAAACCGGCCAATCGGAGCCATACATCAAACGGGCTGTGCCGAATTCCGCTAAAGCAAAATCCAAATAGGGCATTACCTCTTCTTGTCTCCAATTTGCCCAGTCTGCCTCGGTGGAGAATCCTGAAAGCTTACAAGACACATTTTCAAAAGCAGCAAGCTCCTTTATCTTTTTAGACCAATCGTAAAACGCGTTTTGCTTAATGTCGGGCTTTGCTAAATGATCGACCACAAATTTTTGATTGGGAAAGTGTTTTAAAAATCCGATGGCTTCTTCTACCTGGTGATGATAAATTAGAATATCGTAAGTGAAACGATATTTTTCAAGCTGACTTATTCCAAATAAGAATTTCTTTTGCTGCATAAATCCTTTGGGCTCTGCCTGAACAATGTGCCGAAAGCCTTTCAGGTTTTTAAAGTGCTCAAAGTAATCCAGTCTCTCCTTGATGTTGTCCGAACACAAGTCAACCCACCCCACAACGCCTCTAATGAATGAATTTTTAGTTGACAACCCTAAAAGGAATTCAGTTTCTGTTTCGGATTGGTCGGCCTGCACGGCAACGCACCCATCAATTTTATGTTGGATCAGCGTTGGCGCTAGATGTTCAGGAAGGAAATCATTCTTTAACATTTTCATCTCCTGCGTAATCCAGCTATCGCGAACCGGATTGTATTTCCAGAAATGCTGGTGAGAATCAATCATCACATTCAAAATCTAAGATTACAAATTATAGAAATCATAAACCAATGTCGTTTCCTTAAGCTCCTCTGACATCCTCTCTTTTGGAGAGGAATGAGGCGAGGTGATCAAAAATGGCTTAAGGAAACGACATTGTATTATAATAACTGATGTTACGCAAAACGATAAACTTTGTGCCTTGGCGTCTTTGTCGCAAAAAAAATATGAAAGATTGAGAATCAGGCCACTAACGCCCAAGGACACTAACTAACACGATGAATTGATCCTGAAAATACTATTCGTGAGTAACCTCAGGTGATAAGTCTTCAATTTTGAACCTTGAATTTTGAATTAGGAAGCTACTTGTCTCTGCTCCCCAAGCCCCTCGATCCCCAGTTCAACGATATCCCCGGCCTTCAGAAACTGAGGTGGCTTTAAGCTCATCCCAACACCATGAGGTGTGCCAGTTGAAATGACATCGCCCGGAAGCAAGGTCATAAACTGACTGATATAACTGATCAGAAATGGAACTTCAAAAATCATGTCGTCTGTGTTGTTGTCCTGCATCACCTGGCCATTGACTTTTAGCCACATGTGGAGGTTATTGAAATTGGCAACCTCATCTTTCGTGACTAGATATGGCCCCATGGGTGCAAACGTATCGCAGCCTTTGCCTTTTGCCCACTGGCCGTTTCTTTCCAACTGAAATTCGCGCTCGCTGTAATCGTTGTGCAAACAATATCCAGCTACATAGTCCATTGCATTTTTTTCTTCCACATACAAAGCCTTCTTGCCGACAACCACGGCCAGCTCCACTTCCCAGTCGGTCTTGCTGCTGTTTCTGGGAATGATCACACCGTCATTGGGTCCGGTAAGTGCTGTGGTGGATTTAAAAAATAAGATGGGCTCGGTCGGCAGAGGCATTTTAGTTTCAAAGGCATGCTTGGTGTAGTTGAGGCCGATGCAAATTATTTTGGATGGCCTTTTGAATGGAGCACCAACCCTTATTCCTGGTTTTACTTTGGGGAGGTTGGTATTTTTCTTAAGCCACTGACTTAAGCGGATGACACCATCCGTTTCAAAAAAGTGTTCATCGTAATCTTCACCAAAGGAAGAGAGATCAAAGATTTCGTTGTTTGCCAAGAGGCCTGGTTTCTCTTTCCCGGTTTCTCCGAAGCGCAGAAGTTTCATAATCAATTTTTAATCATAGTTATTCACGGACGTTACAGACTGAATATTTAGCAAGGCTTCAAAATTTCAAATTCCAGATCAAGTCGCCCGACCGTTCAAAGCGGTTGGACGACTACTTTCGATCTTTTTTTATTGGAAGATAACCTATAAAACATAACACAAGTAAACATCAGTTATTCAATTTTATAAATCCTCCATCTATCGGATAATCACAACCCGTAATGAAGGAGGCTTCATCCGAGCATAAGTACAGGGCGAGGTGCGCCACTTCGATGGGCTTGGCCATTCTGCCGATAGGTTGTGTTTGAGAGAGCCGGGCAAACATTTCCTCTTCCTTGCCGGGATAATTCTTTTTTAGGAACCCATCCACAAACGGTGTGTGAACGCGGGCTGGCGAAACACAATTGCACCGGATGCCCGCTTTGATGTAATCTTTGGCCACGGATAAAGTCATGGTAACAACAGCACCTTTGCTCATGGAGTAAGCGAACCGATCGGGAATGCCCACGGTTGATGCAATGGATGCCAAGTTCAAGATCACGCCACTTTTTTGTTTGGTCATGGGCTCAATTGCCGCACGCATGCAATTGTAAATGCCCTTCACATTGACTTGAAAAATTTTATCAAAATCTTCTTCGCTTGTGGTTTCCAATTTGCCAATGTGGGCAATGCCCGCAGAATTGATAAGGATGTCAAGCCTTCCAAATTTTTTAATAAT
>JAYVMP010000061.1:0-6573 GCA_043758895.1 Bacteroidota bacterium | reverse complement strand
CTTTAATAAACAATTGTTTCATTTGTTTTCATTTTAGTTTATGAAAACAAAGATAGCAATTTAATAATTATGCTGTATTACTTATGTCGCTGTGTATATAAGCGTGTTTGTGGTGCATCCCATCTCCTTTTGGTTTTGTCATTCCGGCTGAGGAATGCCTGAATCTAAACTGAGGCGTCCTCAATTAGCCCGGACTAACGGAGAAGATTGGTTGAGATGCCTGAACCCCCACTTGCTCCTGCACTTGCTGTCCGCCATGACAATTCACAGGTGTCATAACATTCCTTTGCTTATTTTTGCGCTCCGAATTTTTTTACCCATGACGTTAGAACAGGAAATAGCCAAGCGCAGAACCTTTGGGATAATCAGTCACCCGGATGCGGGCAAGACTACGCTCACCGAGAAGCTGCTGCTCTTTGGCGGGGCGATACAGAAGGCCGGGGCTGTGAAGAGCTCGAAGATCAAAGACCACGCCCGCAGCGACTGGATGGAGATCGAGAAGCAGCGCGGTATCTCGGTGGCCACTTCGGTGATGGGCTTCAACTACAAAGACATTAAAATCAATTTACTCGATACACCCGGTCATCAGGATTTTGCCGAAGACACCTACCGCACACTCACCGCGGTGGACAGTGTGATCATGGTGGTGGATTGTGTGAAGGGCGTGGAGATGCAAACGGAAAAACTGATGGAGGTGTGCCGCATGCGCAACACGCCCGTGCTGTGTTTCATCAATAAGCTCGACCGCGAAGGGCAAGACCCATTTGACTTGTTGGACGAGATTGAAGCGAAGCTAAAAATAAAAGTGCATCCGCTGAGCTGGCCCATCAGTATGGGAAAAACGTTTAAAGGCGTGTATAGCTTGTACGAAAAAAGCCTGAAGCTTTTTACCCCAAGTAAAACCAAGCTAGAAGAAGCGATTGAAATTTCGGATATCAATGATCCGATTTTGGATAAATACATGGGCGAGAGTTATGCCATCAAACTGCGTGAAGATGTGGAGTTGCTGAATGGCGTGTATCCTGAACTTGATGTGCACGATTATTTGGATGGAAAAGTAGCACCCGTGTTTTTCGGCAGTGCAGTGAACAATTTTGGGGTGAAAGAATTACTGGATACATTTATACGACTTGCTCCTCCTCCGTTGAACCGGGAAACGACTGTACGTGCAATAAAGCCTGACGAGAAAAAATTCACTGGATTTATTTTTAAGATCCACGCCAACATGGATCCGAAGCACCGAAACCGCATTGCTTTCTTGCGGGTGTGCTCCGGAAAGTTTGAGCGCGGAAGTAATTACTTGCACGTGCGCCATGACAAGTCGATTCGCTTCTCAAATGCCACCGCCTTCATGGCACAAGACCGCGAGACCGTTGACGAAGCCTGGCCGGGCGACATCGTGGGTTTGTTTGATACGGGCAATTTAAAAATTGGAGACACACTAACGGAAGGGGAGAAATTATTTTACACGGGCATACCGAGTTTTTCGCCTGAGATTTTCAAAGAGGTGATCAACAAAGACGCCATGAAGACGAAGCAGTTGGAGAAAGGCCTGTTGCAGTTGATGGAAGAAGGGGTAGCACAAATGTTCACTTTTGAGCTAGGAAAGAAAAAAGTAGTCGGCACCGTGGGTGCGCTGCAGTTTGAAGTAATCCAATTTCGGTTGAAGAATGAATACGGTGCTACGGCCGATTTTGCTGCACAACCTATTTACAAGGCCTGCTGGATCAGCAGCACGGATGAAAAAAAATTGGCAGAGTTCATCGCTTCGAAACAAAGGCACATCGCATTAGATAAAGACGGTAAACTTGTCTTTATGGCGGAGTCAAAAGCATGGCTGCAGATGGTGCAGGATAATTTCCCGGAAATCAATTTCCATTTTACAAGTGAGTTTAAGGATTGAGAAGGAAGTGTTAACTTTGAATATGGACTACAAGGAATACATCGAAATCAATCCCAATATTCGATTCGGAAAGCCATGTCTGAAAGGCACGCGCATTTCCGTGTATGATGTGCTGAGTTGGTTGGCATCCGGCATGTCATTCGAGGATATTCTGAGTGATTTTCCGCAGCTCAACAAAGATCAGATCTTAGCGTGCCTCGGCTATTCGGCTGATAAAGAAAGAAGAGCGACCGTAGTGGTATGAAATTACTTCTTGATGAAAATATTTCTTATCATGTCGTTCAGTCCATAGAATCACATTTTTCAGGAAGCATTCATGTGGCTAAGCTTAATGCCGAGTCACGTGAGGATCATTGGATTTTTGATTATGCTGCCAAGAATGATTTCGCGATTGTAACATTTGATGAAGATTTTTATGATCTTCAATTATTGAAGGGTTATCCACCAAAAATAATATGGTTGCGATTTGGCAATTCCAGTAATTTAAAAGTGATCAGTAAATTGTTGGAAAGCCGAGAAACGATTGAATCATTTCTGTCAAATCCTGATTCTGGGATTTTGGAAATTTATTAATGAGCAATCTTACCCCATTATCCTCTCTTATCCTTTACGAAGACAATCATCTTCTTGCAATTAACAAACCCACGGGTGTTCTTGTACAAGGTGATGAAACTGGTGATGAACCGCTAGTTGAGATTTGCAAAAAATACATCAAAGAAAAATATAACAAGCCCGGAGAAGTTTTTCTTGGAGTAGTGCATCGACTTGATAGGCCCGTGAGTGGTGTTGTCGTTTTTGCGCGAACATCCAAAGCATTGGAAAGAATGAACGAACTGTTCCGCGACCGGCAAACCAAAAAAATATATTGGGCTGTGGTGAAGAATCAACCAAAAGAAGAAGCTGGAACGTTGGTGCATTGGTTGGTGAAGAATGAAAAGAACAATAAAGTAACAGCATTCTCCAAAGAAAATAAAGACGGGCAGCGATCAGAACTGAATTACCGTACAGTAAAACTACAATCAGGTTATTGTTTGCTTGAAGTAAACCCCATCACCGGCCGGCCACATCAAATACGCGTGCAACTGGCATCACTCGGTTGCGTGATCGTGGGCGATGTTAAATATGGATACAGTGTACCTAACTCCGACAAAAGCATTTGCCTCCATGCCCGTCAGCTCACTTTTGTGCATCCTGTAAAAAAAGAAACAGTTTCCATCCAAGCGCCTTTGCCAAAGCAGGAAGTCTGGAATCTTTTTAGTTAATTGAAATCAAATGGGTTGGCTTCAGAAACTTCAGCAGCGGTGGAAAGCCGGCAGTCTTTGGCAAGTGGTTGCTATCTTGCTGGTGTTTGCATGCACGGGGTTAACAATTGTTTGGTTGATGCGCCCAATCCTTCATTTTTTCTTTGGTCATCACATTCCGGGTTGGGCAAGGATACTCTATTATATATTCATCCTCCCGATTTACAACCTGGTTCTTTTGTTTTACGGGTTTGGGTTTGGTCAATTCCGTTTTTTCTGGGAGTTCGAGAAGCGGCTTTTTCGAAGGATAGCTTTGATATTTCGGAAATAGGAGAGCATTTAACGCAGCCCGTAAAGAAAACACACCAACGTTCGCAAAGTAGAACCCCCGCTGCGAAACTCTTCGCCTGCCTCTGCCAAAGCGACCATGCGTAGGTCCCTTTGCGCTAGTTTTTTTTAGGGTAATCGAACGACTCCATTTTTCCACACCCAAAAGAAATCTCTTTCCAGGAAGCAATATCCAAAGTTGCTTCTACCACTCCGCAGGTGGGGATGTTGTCGATGTGTGCATTTAACAGCTCGTTGGCAAATTCGGTGATACCGGGGTTGTGCCCAAAAATCATAACGATATCTTCCTTGTCGCGCGGATGTTCTTTCAAGGAGGATAATATTTTTAGCATCGTAGCGTCACTGGCATGATAGAGTTGATCAGTCGTTTCGATTTTATGACTATCGAAGTTGAGAATTTTGGCAAATGCCTTACAAGTGGTTAAGGCACGCACCGCTGGGCTGGAAATCATTCGGTCGGGATAAACCTCACGTTGCTTCAGGCGCTTGGCCATGTGCGGAGCTTCCTTTTCTCCGCGTTCGTTCAATGGCCGGTCAAAGTCATCCATATCAATATTGTCCCAACTGGATTTGGCATGGCGAACTAAGTATAATTTTTTCATCAAACGAAGTTACAATTTTGCAATGTACCTTGTACTTTGAAGTACCTTCAAAACCAGGGCTGACGCTAACCCTGTTAAAAGGGTCATGCGCAGGGATGCCATTGGCAACCTTTAAAAATTTCCTTAGCCATTCTTGTTTGGCCGTACCAAAACTTTTAGATGCGTCAGCTTTGGGTTCTTTTTGCTGCCCCTTTACCATTTCAGGCTTACGGGCTACGAGGGCAACGCTCACCCGTTGAAATCTTTGCTGACCGACCAATCAAAATTTGAATAATGAAGATTGTAGAATGCAGAATAATGAAGTTGATAGATATATTTGGCTCTTTAGTTGACGAAGAAGATCAAAACTCATTACGACCATATCATCATCGGGCAAGGCCTGGCAGGTTCTTGCGTGGCGTTGCAACTTATCAAGCGGGGCAAAAAAATCCTTGTCTTTGAT
This sequence comes from Bacteroidota bacterium, assembly GCA_043758895.1. Classification (GTDB taxonomy): domain Bacteria; phylum Bacteroidota; class Bacteroidia; order Cytophagales; family Cyclobacteriaceae; genus ELB16-189. The sequence continues at coordinate 2,037 of JAYVMP010000061.1, read as the reverse complement.
GAGCCGCTAAAGAACAAGGCATCAGCCGTAGCCGCAGGACTGTTCAACCCCATTGCAGGCAAGTTCATGACCAAGGCCTGGTTGGCCGATAAAATTTTCCCGTCTTTATTTCAATTTTATGAGGAAGCGGAGCAGCAACTCAGTGAAAAATTTTTCTATCCCCAATCGGTTTACCGCCCATTTATTTCTGTCAAGGAACAGAATCAATGGATGGGCCGCAGTGAAAACCCGGAGCTAAAGTTTTTTATCGACAAGGTTTTTACCTCTCCCACATTCGAGCGTCAAATTCGCAATCCTTTTGGAGGTGTTCTAATCAATCACACAGGATACGTGGACACCAATTCGTTTATGATGGCAACACGGAATTTCTTAAAGAAGCAAAGTGCCTTTCAAGAAGCGCACGTTGGCCTAGGCTGTGTGGAGATATTCCCCGATAAGGTTTTGTACCAGGGCGTGCAAGCCAAGAACATCATTTGCTGTGAAGGCGTGGATTCCCTCGAAAACCCATTGTTCGGTTGGGTTCCCATCATTCCGCTAAAAGGCGAAATGCTCACAGTTTCATTACCCGAAAAGCCAATGGCGATTTTCAACCGAGGGATTTACATTGTTCCTAAAAGCGAGACAGAGTATTGGGTGGGGGCTACTTATAAACCGGGTGACGAGCGACAGGAGATAACAGTTGAGGCCAGATTGGAGCTGAAAGAAATGGTAAATGATTTGCTCAAAATCCGATACACCATAAATCACCAATATTGGGGCATAAGGCCAGCCACGCCAGACATACGGCCAGTGCTCGGAGCGCACCCAAGGCACAAAAACGTGATTATTTTTAACGGATTGGGAACGAAAGGCGTAAGTTTGTCTCCCTATTTTTCTGGCCTGCTGGCCAACTGGCTTGAAGGCAAAGCCGAAATTCCTTTAGAAGTAAATATTGAACGTTTTAAAGCGTTATATTCGAAGTTAAGTTCTGGATAAATTATGAAGAGACGGATGTGCCGATTGACTGGGGTTTTGGTTTTATTACTTTCCTTTTCAGATATCAATGCCCAACGCGCTTATGAAACTTTTGGGCGCAACCGGGTTCAATACAAAGAATTTGATTGGAAGTACCTGAGTTCAGAAAATTTTGATGTGTACTTCTATGGCGGCCGCAAAAAGTTGGCCATGGAGGCCTTGCAGTACATGGAGTCGGAGTTTGACCGAATTACTGATTTGCTTGGCTATTATCCTTACCAAAAAACAAAAGTCTTTCTTTACAATTCGATCACCGACCTTCAGCAAAGCAACGTAGGCCTTAACCAAACACGTTTCAATGTGAGCGGTGAAACAACGTTCATCAAACCGTATGTTGAGATCGCTCACCCCGGGAACCTGGACGAATTTAAAAAAGAACTGGTTTTTAAAATGTCCAACCTATTGGTGAACGAAATGATGTTTGGCGGAAGCCTCCGCGAGATGTTTACCAGCTCGGTACTCTTGAACCTGCCCGACTGGTTCATTGATGGCACCTCGCAGTATGTGGCTTATGGATGGAACGATGAAATGGACGACTTTGTCCGCCAATTGGTGAAAAGTAAGAATGCAAATAAAGCCCTTCACCTCAAAGACAAAGAGGCCGCGCTGGTTGGGCAGTCCATCTGGAATTTTATTGTAGAGAAATACGGAAAGAGCAGCATCAATAATATCCTTAATTACACCCGCATCATCCGTAATGAAGAGAAAAGTATTCTTATTACCTTGGGCGTACCGTTCAAGCAATTGATGGTGGATTGGCGTGAATATTATATCACGTTAGAAAAAAAGGTAGCGCAAAGCTATCTGCCACTTTCTGATTCAGTTCAGTTCACAAACCAAAAACGGAAGGCAGTAACTTTTACCACTGTGAAGATCAGTCCGGACGGGAAAAGTGTGGCTTATGCCATCAACGATAGGGGTAAATTCACGGTTAAAGTTAAATCCCTTGAAAATGGAAAAGAGACTATTATCCTCGGTGGTGGCAATCGAGTGATCAAGCAGACTGTGGATTATCGTGTGCCC
>JAYVMP010000060.1:0-7086 GCA_043758895.1 Bacteroidota bacterium | reverse complement strand
ACACCGCCAAAGACATACACATAGGTAATGTTTCCGGAAGGTTCAATATCATCCTGCCAACTGGAGTGAAGCCTGGAGTCGAGCATAGGAAAGGGCACATACGCATATTCATTGCCTGCCTGATGAAATTTCTCGATCGATACACCCATAAACTGGATGATCTCAGGTGAAATGTGCTTGTCGGTAATTTCAATTAATCTTTTAGCAACATTATCGATGTGTGTTGCAGGAGTTTTTCTAAAGTAGGTATATAATCCATTGTTCAACCATTGCGTAGAACTGTATTGTCCCTTTTCAGAGCTGGTAGAAATAATAGCAGTAAATGAGAAATGAGAATTGTGCGGAGGTGGTTCGGCAATGCCTGTTACTTTAAACGACTGGTTCTCATTGCCCACGGTGATGAGTTTGCCCAATGCTGGCCCTTTGAAATACTTCGAGGCCAGATCGGGCGTGAGCACAATGCTATTGGGTTCTTTCAGTGCTCTTGCCGGATCGCCTTCCAATAATTTAAAAGAGAAGAATTGGAAAAAATTGGAATCGGCATACAGTATTTTATTTTCTGTAAAAGAAAGGTCTCCATTTTTAAAAACTATATTATTGCGCCTGTTGATACGAGTGGCCGCCTCTACGCCTGGAATATCTGCCACCATAGTTGATGCTAAAGGAGGGCAGGAACTGGCTGTATGAATTTCCTGACCTGCAATTTTTCCATACAAGCCGATCCGGTAAATCGTTTCAGCATCCTTATGAAAACGATCGTAGCTCAATTCATCTGTTATATAAAGAATAACAAATATGCAGGCTGCCACCCCGGAAGCCAAACCAAAAATATTGATGGCAGAATAAAATGAATGCTTGCGGATGTTACGCAATGTCACCGTGAGGTAATTCTTGATCATAAAATTATTTTTTGAATTTGATTTTTTATTTTAAAAGTCGTGTTCCCACCTGAAGGGTGGCACGACTGAGTGTCATTCATCCCTCAATGTTTTGGTTGGGTTAAGCGATGCGGTATAAAACGTTTTGTACCCCACTGCCATCATGGCAATGACTACCATGGCAGCCACCGACAACAATAGACTTGCGTAATTTAATTTCAGGTAATAGGTCCAAATGGCGTGCATCAAAAAGTCAGCGGCCAAATAGCCCAAGGCACCGCCAATGAGTGTGGCTATTCCCAGGTTGATCATAAATTCAAAATTGATTACGCCAGCAATATTGCCAATGGATGCCCCCAATACTTTTCGCACGCCTATCTCCTTCATTTTCTTTTCGATATTCAAGGAGACCAGTGTGAACAACCCGATGCCCGTCATCAGCGCTGCGAAAAATCCGAGGAAACCAAACATCACGGTCACGTTGTGGTTGATGTCGTTGGTTTCACTCAGTTGTTCATCGATCATCCGCCCTGAATAAAGGGTGCTCGGAAATACTTCTTTCCATTTCATCTCCATAAATTCATTCACAGCCTTCATGTTCTTAGGATCAGTCTTAACAATTAACTGTTGGTATTTTGCAGGGGCAACATAGCGGATCATCAACGGCTCGATCGGTTGCCATAAGGCCCGCGCAAAAATATTTTTTGCCACACCAATCACATACAATTGTGTGGTATCCATCCACACCAAACGTTTGCCTATCGGGCTGTCTTTCCAGCCAAATTGTTTTACCAGCTCTTCCGTTACAATCACCGATTCCTTTTTATCCGTTTCAGAATCCTTTACAAATTTCCTTCCCGAAAGGAGGGTCATATCCATCGCTTCAAAATAATTATCGCCCACTTCCATGATGTCCACTTCTTTTTCTAACGCACCGTATTTCACTGGGTCGTTATAAAAATTAAACGGCACGTGATGCTTTGATCCAGCAATTACTTCAATGTCTTTATTAGAGACGAGCGCATCCCGGTACGTAGTAAATGCGCTTTCGTTGTTTACCCAGGCTGAAATAACGCCATGGGTGGCAAACCCTAAATCATAGTCACGTTGATAGTTTCCATTTTGGTAAAAAGCCACGCCCATGATGATCGATAATAAAGAGATCACAAACTGGCCTCCCAGCAAAACGCGAGTGAACCAATTCGTACCACCAAATTTTGCTTTGCCTTTTAATATGCTGACAGGTTCAAATGAAGTAATGTAAACCGAGGGATAAGCACCGGCAATGATGGCCGTGGCAAATAAAAGGAATGCTAAAAAGAGCAAGAACCCGGCATTCTCGGTATAACTCAAATTCAAATCTAACCAGAGCCACAAGGAATCGTAGGCGGGCACCAACCACTCGGCCATAAGAAGCCCCGCGAGCAAGCCAAGAAAGCACAATACCAAATTCTCTCCGAGAAACTGGGCAATCAATTGCCTCCGCATACCGCCCATTACTTTGCGGATGCCAATCTCTTTCAACCGCTTACTTGAAATAGCAATGGACGTATTAGTAAAATTAAAACACGCCAACAACAAAAGCATAGCGGCCATAATGGCTGGCACAGTAACCGCTTCATCGGGAATACCACCACCAAGGTAGTCGCTGTCGAGGCGAGGTTTGGCGCGGTTGCGCTTCATCATCCCATCAAAACATTCCAAATAATATTCGCTGATTTTAAAATCTTCGCGCACCTTATTTTGCGGCTCAATATATTGCTGAAGCTGATGCGTAACAAGTGCTACTTTAGTCGGATCATCAATCTTCAGAAAAAGAACATGCGACCACCTTTTCCAGCTTGTCTCTGACAGATCTGCTTCCAAATTAACATCCCAGAAATTATCAAAGAGCGTGATCACATCAAATCCAAAACTGGAGTTTAGAGGCTGCTTTTTAAATACCCCACCGATCACAAATTCTTTTGGCCTTCGCACGCCATCCTTGCCCAACACAATTTGAGTTAACGGCATGCCTACCACATCCTCTTTGTTAAAATATTTTTTGGCTATCTTATCACTGATAAAAACTTTTCCCTTATCGTGAAAACTTTGAAACGATCCATATTTTAATTGAAAAGTGAAGAGGTCAAAAAAGGCAGAATCTGCGTAAGCGATTTGATCACCAAAAATTTCTTCGCCAATGCGCATATCACAATATGATGACATGAATCTTACCGATTTATTTACCTCCTTAAAATTCTGCTTGATGTAGTTGCCCAACGGCATGGGCGTCATTCCGTAGCGGTCGCGCTTGCCTTGAAACTCGCGCCAAAACTGAACGCGATAAATTTTGTCCGCATTCACGTGACCTTTGTCCCAGTTGTTGCTGAACTCCCAATTCAAATAGGCCGTAATGCAACAGGCAATCGCGAGGCCCATGCCAAATACATTGATGAGGATGAATAGCTTGTTCTTCATCAAAGACCGGAAGGTGATAAGCAAGTAATTTCTGATCATGGGGAAGTTTTTTGGATTAGACGCGCATGAAAGAGAAGTAGTTGCTTCAGCCAGCCAATAAATATGCCAGTAGATGAAAAGTTGATAATTGAACTAATTACCAAAGTAGCCAATGCTGCATATTAACCGAACTGTTCGGATGCGAACAGAAAGTGTTCAGAACTGTTGACGTAAGTTTAGTTGGCGTACCCGCCTTAAATAAAAATCTTGCTCAGATTGATCGCAAACCCTGTTAGGTAGATGAATCGAAACAGAGTCTTTCTTTGTTTTTTCTGATCTAAATTATCAATTCACCAAGCACTTCAGCATTATATAATAGTTACCCGTTTTGCCGTCCGTAGTAGAAGTAATGATAATATTATTGGCCTCCCGTTCAAATTTCAAAACGGGGTTATCAAAACAAAAATGGTAGAACTCTTCATCGGTGCCCCCCAAGGCTAAGATTGTCAAGCTGAATAGAACCTACTCGGTAAGCATATTCATCTGAGATTACATTTTAATCTCTGCGATTTAATAAAACATAACAAAGTAATCATCTAAACGTGACGCTAAAAATAAAGTCCCACCTCTGGGACTTTATTTTAACCTAAACCTAATCTATGAACGAATCAGGAAACGCCTGAAATCTTTTAATCGTTGTCTATTAATAGTGAATAGCCCTTTATTAAATGTGAAATTGTTCTTTAATATTTTCGGTAACAATTTTTCCGTCAAACAAATTGACGATGCGGTGCGCGTAGTTGGCATCGTAGGGTGAGTGAGTTACCATCAAAATAGTAGTGCCTTCTTCATTCAATTGCGAGAGGAGCTTCATCACTTCTTCACCGTTGGCGGAATCCAAATTACCGGTGGGCTCATCAGCCAGTATCACTTTGGGTTTGGCCACGATAGCCCGGGAGATAGCTACGCGCTGCTGCTGACCACCTGAAAGCTGTTGCGGAAAATGGTTTCTGCGATGCATGATATTCATGCGCTCCAGCACCGCCTCCACTCGTTTTTTTCGTTCGTCCGAAGGCACTTTCATATAAAGCAAGGGAAGCTCTACATTTTCAAATACGGTCAATTCATCAATTAAGTTGAAGCTCTGAAACACAAAGCCGATCGAACCTTTGCGCAATTGCGCGCGCTGCCGCTCTGAATACTTGGCCACTTCGTGGTTGCCAAAAAAATATTCCCCACCGGAAGGATTGTCGAGCAAACCCAAGATGTTGAGCAACGTTGATTTGCCACAACCGGAGGGCCCCATGATGGCTACAAATTCGCCATCTTTGATTTCCATGTTGATGCTGTTGAGCGCGGTCGTTTCCACTTCTTCGGTGGTATAGACTTTTTCGAGGTTTTGTAATTTTATCATAGTGTGTTCGGTTGGTGGTGGGATGAGATTGATTGGGATTTAGTTTTAAGAGTACTTAAAAAAAAATTATGGTTACCAGATAAGACGTTTTTATCATAAAAAAGTTGCACATCTTAAGTTGCATTTTATAAATACCAAGGTACTTTGCCTGCTGCTTTAGTTAAGGATCAGCACTTCGTTGTTTCCAAAATTTTCATACGAAGAGGTGACCACATGGTCGCCCGGTTTCAACCCTTCCAGCACTTCAAAATATTCAGAGCCCATCTTGCGGCCCAACTTTACTTCGCGTTTCACCGCACGGTTAGATCCTTGCTCAACGATGAACACCCAGTTGCCACCTGTGTCTTTATAAAACCCGCCCATGGGGAGCAACAGTTCTTGAGACGGTTGGCCCAACTCAATCCGCAGGCGCATGGATTGGCCTCTGCGAATTCCTTGCGGGGTTTCGCCAATAAAATTCATATCCACTTCAAAGCGGCCATTGGTAATGTTGGGGTAGATGTACTTGATTTCAAGATTGTAGGTCTTGCCGGCAAAATCAGTTGATGCCGGAAGGCCTAAGGAGATTTTTGGCAAATATAATTCATCGATAGGTACGCGAACCTTATAGTCACCGATTACATCCACCTGACCTACACGTTGCGCAGCCGTAACAGCCTGTCCAACTTCCCAGTGTATGGGTGTGGTGAGTTGACCGTCTATTGGCGCTTTGATGTTCAAATTATCTAGAATTGTTCTAACGGACGCCAAATTTTGTTTCAAACGCGCGTCAGACAGATCAATATCTTTTAATGAAAGAGCCCTGCTCACTGAATCCCTCTTATACGCTTCATACGTAAATTTCCTGCGTTCAAGGTTATATAAATAGTGTGCTTTGGTTTGCTCAAAGTCTTGTTGGGCAATGAGTTTTTTCTCGATAAGAATTTTCTGTCTTTCGTATTGAGGATGGTAAATAGCCAGTTGGTTCTCGATCAAAGCCAAATTTCCTCGTTGAGTAAGATCATTAGTTCCAATGTTGATACGCGTATCCCGCGAGCGATTAATGCTTTGCATCAAATCAGATTCTTGCTGAAGAACGGCTATTTCCCGATTAAGGTTTGATATCTCAATGATCACATCACCTTTTTTTACTATTGCCCCACTTTCGCGGATCACTCGTTTGATTGTTCCACCTTCAATCGCATCGAGATAGACGGTACGGGCGGGTTCCACCGTTCCTGTCTGCGGAATGTATTCTTTAAATTCGCCCATCTTCACTTCCGATATAGTGATCTTGTCTTTTTCGGTTTTCAAGGTCGATCGCCTGTCGGCAAAAATGAATTGGTACCCAACGAAAATAACAAGCGCAGCAATCCCAATATAGGTGGATACCTTTTTTACGGTGAACCGTTTCTTCTTGATCTTTTTGTCCATTAACTCCTGCATCTGGTTTTTTCTATTTGTCTCCTGTATGCCAACTAATGTGCCAACCTGATAACGGGCATTTCAACGCAAATTTTAGGTTTACCTAAAACAAGTCAAGTTCAAATATGAACGAACCTGTCCGCAAACGGACGAAAAAAATATTAGATTTGAATGTTTAACCCTCAAATATTTGCAAATAATAAGATTTTGATTTGCGGTATCAATATTGTTCAACTGATTGGGCAATTCGTTGATTACCCAATTTGTCAATCAACTAATTAACAAATCAGCAAATCACAAAACTTTAAAAATGACCGAACCCAGGCACGGAAAAATTTTGATTGTTGACGACAACGAGGATTTACTAAAGGCTGCCAAGATGCACCTCAAGCGACACTTTGCGCAAGTGGACATTGAAAGAAATCCGGAAAGCATCCTTTCCTTGATGACCAACGAAGATTATGATGTAATCTTGCTCGACATGAACTTCACCAAGGATGTGAGCAGCGGCAGCGAAGGTTATTATTGGTTACAAAAAATATTAGATATCGATCCATCTTCCGTAGTTGTTTTAATTACCGCATACGGAGATGTGCAAATGGCCGTGAAAGCAATCAAAGCAGGTGCAACCGATTTTGTTTTGAAACCCTGGGAAAATGAAAAACTGCTCGCTACCCTTTTCTCCTCCATGCGCCTGCGCGAATCGCGTGATCAGATCGAAACCTTGAAAATCAAAAACCAAGAAATAAACCAAGCACAAAATGAGAAATTCAGCGACATCATCGGGCAAAGCCAAGCGATGCAAAAGATTTTTCAAACCGTGGAACGGGTGGCGCAAACAGACGCTAATGTTTTGATCTTGGGCGAAAATGGTACGGGCAAAGAAATGATCGCTCGTGCTATCCATCGAAATTCTATTCGGAAAAGTGAATCATTTGTAGCTGTCGATTT
>JAYVMP010000059.1:0-2576 GCA_043758895.1 Bacteroidota bacterium | reverse complement strand
TAAATTAGTTTACCACAAGCTCCCAACCATTTTAGGCCGAAGCGTGTCCAACGTGTGCAGCCTGCCGAGCAAAAGAACGATTGGCCGCGTGGCGGTTGTTTTTGAAATGCTCTTTGGGTAAACTTTGTAGTAGAAAAATGGGTAACAAGGCTTGGCAAATGCTTGAAAATAGAATAGGGAAACTACTATACCCTGCTTCGTTCTTGCTCAATCGTAATAGTTGATATGAAAAACATACTGCTCATTTTGTCTTTGGCTTTAATCCTCCAACTCTCGAGTTGCCATTTGTTTGACAGTGCAAGCAAAAAAGAAGAACTGCCAACCTTAAATATGAAAAAAATACTAACGCTCGCAGTGTTGTTATGTATGAGTCATTTTTCATCAAACGCACGGCAAGGTGACACTATTGAAACCAAGGGCAACAAAAATCACCAGATCATTTTTATCAGGTTTGACAGCCCGTATTAAAGTATGTAGGTTGATTCAGGATTGTGCAAAATCAATAATATGAAACCACACCTCTCAATATTTTTTTTGCTTGCGTACTTAATTACACACGCCCAAAAGGATGACGTGATAAAAAAAAATCTGCCCAAGAAACTTATCGATAAAGTGGGCTTAATTGGTGGGCCAAGCATAAGTGGCATGTGGAATAGCGAAGGTTATAGACACAATGGCATTATAAAATTTGGATACATAGCGGGATTCGAGTTCACCCATTCATTCAACGAGCGATTTGAGTTGAGTACACTTTTTTTATTAGAGAGAAAAGGGGAAAAGCAGCTTTACGAAGTTCACGATAGCACAGGAAGAGTTGTAGGTCAGGGTAAATATTGGTACAATAGCAATTACTATTCTGTAGTATTCTTACCTAAATATTTTTTTGGGAAACAGAAAAGGATGGAGGTTGGGGCAGGTGTATACTACAGTTATCTAAAGAATGCCGAGTTTGTTTTTATAGGTTATAAAAATGGAAGTTTAAATTTTACAAAATATTATACTCCGTACGATCTTGGCTTATCAGTTCATGTTGGGTACAACTTTCAGTTCAGCGAAAAGGTTTTCATGGATATACGCTTTGTAAACAATCTTGGACTGAGCAAAGTAGCGTTGTTGAGTCCATTTTCAGTGCCATTGGGGAAAAACAATGCTTATTCCATGGTTATTTGTTTAAAATTCACACGTTTTAATCGTTTTAAAATATAAACCCAAAAAATTATGAAAAGTTTATTCACACTTATCATCACTATTTGCAAATGTGCGGCAGCATTTTGCCAGTCATACACATTTGACTTTTGCAGCTCTGCTGAAACGACCGTTAAGGTATCTTTGGCAGCTTATTCTTACGGTTTCAAGTTGCCAGACGGATGGGTCACCTCCGATGGGAAGACATCAACAGGAACTATTTTTGATAATTCAATCAAGATCAAGCCTGTTAAATGCCCGATTTCAGGAACAATAAGTGTAGTGGGGGCTATTATCAATCCTGACCTTACTGTAAGTTATGTGCAGGGCAGTATATCATTGAATGTTTCCGTTCCTGTTGTCTCGGTTAGCCCACCATCTGGTTATGTAGGAAGTTTTACTTGTAACACCACTCCCGTTATTTTCACTGCAAACCTGAGTCCATCGATTGGATGCCTTACTGGCTATAGTTGGACCTATCCATCTGGATGGACTTTTGTTAGTCAAGCAGGAAATACCATCACCCTTAAACCAAGTGGCACGGCTGTCGATTCTGATCCAAACAATCCAATTACTGCTTCGGCTTTTTTCATATGTGGTAGCGTAATTAAGGGATCGTATAATCCAATTTATACAGCCACTACAATTAGCGGTGCAAGCCCATTCTGTTCTACTGGTCAATTTTCATTAGTCAATCAGCAAACAGGTACAACAGCAACCTGGTCTTCCTCCACCCCCAGCGGCCTTTCCATCAATGCCTCCACAGGTGTTGCCACACGGGTGAACAATTACAATGGGCAAGTGAACATCTCGGCCACCGTCAGCGGAAGCTGCGGCTCCATCCCTGTCCCTCCCCTGACTGTTTGGGTTGGCGCGCCCGGGGCCAACATCGGCACGCTGATTTACCCCACCGGCAGCCGGGGCGTCAATCCCGTTAGCACAAGTCCCGGGGCAACCTATATCTTCAATGTTGACCCCGTGCCCTACACATCTTCCTACACGTGGGTGCTGCCGGCCGGGTTCAGTGTTCTCTGGGGTTCTGCCACAACGGTTAGCACAAGCATCAACATCACCACCTCCACAGCAGTTGGAAGCTATACCCTTTTTTGCGCGGCCAACAATGACTGCGGTTCTGCCTACACGAACAGCTTGGCCATCAACAACGGTACCGCAGGGGGCGGGAGCAAATGCCCCCCGGGGGTGCTGCCCCCGTGCAAGCCCGGCCCAGTGCCCCTGTTGGTTTACCCCAACCCGGCCTCTTCCGCCATGACGGTGACAGTGGCCGACAGCCTCAGGGCTGACGCATCTAGATTTTGATAGGAAGGAGGTCTGTTCTAACTTACTGTTCAAAAAAACAGATGGAAAACCCGCTACAATTTTTTGCGGGGATG
>JAYVMP010000058.1:0-6604 GCA_043758895.1 Bacteroidota bacterium | reverse complement strand
ACAGGGCCGTAATCTTCAAATTCGGAATTGATTTCACGGCCGATGTTGGTAATGGCAAATGGTTTGGGGCTGGCCACAAATTCTTTTCCATTGTTGCACTCCTCGATCCTGCGGTCCACTTCCTTCATTTCAATTTTATCTTTTCCCGTATAGTTCGGTTTTTTTGAGAGCCTATCCCGGTAGCGGTTGTAGTAATCCAGTGCCTTGTCAAATCGCAACCCATACTGATAACTATTGGCGATCCAATATTCTAAATCAAACCGGTAATTAGGGTCTTGCCCGTAGATCCTCAAAAAATATTTTACAGCAAGGTCTTTCCCTATCGAGAGCAAGTGCATGTGCCCTGCTTCGTAGTTGGCCCTGATGTTGGTGGTATCAAAATTGGCAGCGGTCACCATAATTTCACGGGCATCGTCAATGGCCCTTGTGGCTGCCAATATCTCAATGGCTTGGTCCATGTACAATTTGGACTGCTCCTTATCTTGTGGCTGCTGTGCTACACAAATCGAACTTACCGTGAGGAGGGCTAAAAATAAAATTACCCTTTGGATGTGCATATTAAAAAATATAGTTGTCTATTGATGACGTCAAAGAAAGGCAAGTTAAGTAAAAACTTAATAAAGATAAATAGCCGATTTCAAAACATAAAGTACCCATTTCTTACATCTTTAGTAATTTGCCCTTAAATTAACACTTTAACTAATGAAGATAACCTCAGCCGAGTTCATTACCAGCTCCACCGACTGGCGGAAATGTCCCGAAACCCATAAGCCTGAGTTTGCTTTCATCGGCCGCTCCAACGTGGGCAAGTCCTCCCTCCTGAACATGTTGGTGGACCGAAAGAAGTTGGCCAAGACCTCTTCTACGCCAGGCAAAACACAAACCTTGAATCATTTTATGGTGAACGAAGAGTGGTACTTGGTCGATCTTCCTGGCTATGGCTATGCGTCCGCCAGTCAGTCGGCTCGGTTTGAATGGGGAAAAATGATCGAGCATTACTTAAAAAACCGTTCGAATTTATTTTGCACGTTCATCCTGCTGGATGCGCGCCTCAAGCCGCAGGCTATCGACCTTGAGTTTATCACGTGGATGGGCATGCACCATTTGCCGCTGGCCATCATCCTCACGAAATCCGATAAAATAAAACAACAAGAACTGGCTAAATCAAAAAAGACAATCGAAGCAAAATTGTTAGAGCAATGGGAAGAGCTGCCTCCGCTTTTTGTCACGTCCGCAGAGAAAAAAACTGGCCGCGATAATGTCCTTGATTTTATCGAGGAAGCCATGAAGCCCACCGCGGATTGACAAGGTGTTGCCGAATGAAGGTTGAATTTTTGAAAGTAGCGGGTTGATCGTTTATCCATGAATACCAACGAAGGGTTAAAACGCGAAATCGGTTTGTGGGGGCTCACCTCCAACTTGGTGAATATTGTCATCGGCTCCGGCATTTTTATTTTGCCAGCTCTTGTTGCCGAGCGGCTGGGTGCGGCCGGGATTCTTGCCTATTTATTCTGCGGGTTTCTCATCACGGTCATCATGCTTTGCTTTGCCGAAGTAGGTAGCAAGATAACCGTGACGGGCGGAGCGTACGCCTACATCGAAGCTGCTTTCGGAGGCTATTTCGGGTTTTTAACCACCACAATTTTTGTGTTTGGCTCATCGCTGATGGCAGCCTCGGCCGTGGCCAACGCATTTGCCCACACCCTATCTTATTTGATCCCCGCATTTTCTGATTCCTGGATCAGGGCAAGTTTTCTCTTGGCCGTCTTTCTTGTACTTACCTTGGTGAATGTACTTGACGTAAAGAAAGGAATAACCCTTGTAAAAATAACAACGGTGGTCAAGCTCTCGCCACTGCTGCTTTTGATCGTATGGGGGGCGACCCAAATAGAAACAAAAAATTTAGTATGGCGCAGTACTCCGACTTGGGATGACCTCGGAAAAATTTCGCTCATCCTTTTCTTTGCATTTCAAGGAGCTGAAACCGGGTTGAGTATAAGTGGCGAAGTAAAAAAACCGAACAAGACCATTCCGCTCGCAATCTTCTTAGGCTTCGCGATCATCTTAGTATGCTATATGGCCATTCAATTTGTAGCACAAGGTGTGTTGGGAGATTCATTTGCCAATTATAAAGACGCTCCTCTTGCTGAAGTGGCGGAGCGCTTGATGGGGCCGCTCGGTGCCACGGTGATGATAGCGGGTGCCGCTGTTTCGATGTTGGGGTATTTGAGCAGCGACAGCCTGAGTACACCGCGCGTCCTTTTTCGGGCTGCCAAAGACGGGGTGATGCCGATTAAACAGTTGTCCAACATTCACCCTCAACATTCAACACCTTATGTAGCGGTAATTTTGTACGCTGCATTGTGTTGTTTCTTTTCAATCACGGGAGAGTTTAAGCAATTGGCCATCTTCGCCTCCTCTTCTGCTTTGCTGATTTATCTCGGTGTTGCTTTGGCCGTGATCAAATTGAGATTTCGAAAAAAAAGTGATTTCGCAACTTTCAAAATTCCGGGCGGCTATGCCGTACCCGTGATTGCGGTAATCACGATTGTCTGGTTTCTTTCTCACCTGGCATCAAAGGAGTGGATTGGGCTTGGCCTATTCATCACGGTGATCAGTGCGGTTCATTTTTTATTGAAGAAATTTAAAATCATTAGGAAAGCTTAAAGGCCAGTACACATGAAAACTGAAACCAATTTGAATCTCCTGATCGTTTGATTAATATTGCATCCTCAAAAATCAATTCATGGAATTTTCTGAAATCGCATCGATCAGTGGCAAGAGTGGGTTATTCAAAATTTTGAAGCCCGGCAAGTCATCCGTAGTGCTCGAAGCCTTGGATGCTACTAAAACCAAAATCGTGGCCGGGGCAACACACCGGGTTTCCGTTCTTAATGAAATCAGCATTTACACCACCACCAAAGAAGGCACCACGCCTTTGGCCGATGTGTTGAAAAAAATAAATGCACAATTCGGTGCCGACCTTGGTATTGATCCGGAATCTGATCCCAAAGAATTGAGGGCATTCCTTAAATCCGTGCTGCCCGAATTTGATGAGCAACGGGTTTACGTTTCAGATATTAAAAAATTAGTAAAGTGGTACGGCATTTTAATGAAAGAGGCACCAGAGGTATTGAAAACGTCTGCGGAAAAGCCAGCGTAATCAGTTGTGAATTGCTTGCTCCACCATTTTTGCAGAGCCTACATAAAATGGAGTACGCTGATGCAAACTTTTTGGTTGAATCTCTAATATTCTTCCTTTCCCATCGGAGCCTTTTCCACCAGCCTGTTCTGCAATAAAAGCCAGCGCATTGCACTCGTACATCAAGCGCAGTTTTCCATTGGTGTCTTTGGCTGTTGCCGGGTAAATATAAATCCCTCCCTTTAACAAATTGCGATGAAAGTCGGCTACGAGAGAACCAATGTAGCGCGCTGTATAATTATTGTCCTTGCAATACTTCACATATTCTTTTATTGAACCTGAAAACGAATTGGTCAAACCTTCATTGATGGAATAAATCTTTCCGTTTTCCGGAATGGTCATGTCAGGATGCGAAAGCACGTACTCCCCCAGGGAAGGCTCGTGGGTAAATCCGTTTACGCCATGGCCTGTGGTGTAAACCAGCATGGTGGAAGAGCCATACAAGATATAACCGGCAGCCACCTGCTCATCTCCCTTTTGCAAAATATCTTGCTCGGTGATCGGCTGCCCAGTGGCCGATTTCCTCCGATAGATAGAAAAAATGGTTCCGATGGAAACGTTCACGTCAATATTAGATGAGCCATCCAGCGGATCGATGGCAATCACATATTTACCGTGGTTGTTCAGATCGACAAATGATTCAGTCTCTTCGGAAATCAAAGCGCAAACCTCTCCTCCTTTTGTCAATGCCCTGGTAAAACGGATGTTGGCCAGCACATCTAATTTTTGTTGTTGTTCCCCTCCTGAATTTTGAGAGCCCATGGCGCCCATAATGTCGATGAGGCCTGCCTTATTGATCTCCCGGTTCACCACTTTGGAAGCCAGGGCGATATCGCGAAGCAACTGCGAAAGTTCGCCACTGGTATATTGAAACTGATCTTGGTTATTTTTAATGAACCGATCTAGTGCTGTGCCGATGGGCAAGGCAATTCGAGAAGTCTCCACTATTTAATTATTATTAAGTGAGGGTTATTATAAATTCGCACCTTGTCAAGCGATTGCAAAGGTACTCCGCAATCGTTTGAAATCAATAAAAAATTATAAAAATGAAAGTATTTAAATTTGGCGGGGCTTCGCTAAAAAATGCGGATGCCATTCGGAATGTAGCTTCGATAATTAAGGCCCATGGGCAAGAAGAGTTGCTCGTAGTGCTCTCGGCCATGGGCGCAACAACCGATGCACTAGAAAAAATTATCGCGCTGGCGCAGATAGGAAAAAGTTTCGATCACGAACTCAATGCCATAAGAGACTATCATCACGACATAATTAAGGGTCTGTTCAGCCATTCAACTAACCTCATTGAAAAGTTATTGTCATTCCTGCAAGAAATTAAACTTGCCGCCCTATTAAAAGGGGAATACGATTTTATTTATGACCAGGTAATTGGGTATGGCGAAATAATCTCTTCCACTATTGTTTATGAATTATTGGCCCACGAGAATAGCACAGCCGAATGGATTGACTCTCGGAAATATATTCAAACCGATAGCTCGTTTCGCGAAGGCCAAATCCACTGGAAGGAAACAGAAAAAAAATTGAACGGGCTAAAATCCGTTTTAAAAAATGGAATCGTGATCGCCCAGGGGTTTATTGGCGCGAATGAGAAAAATGAAACCGTATCGCTTGGCCGTGAAGGCTCCGACTTCAGTGCCTCCATTTTTGGCGCTGCCCTGAAAGCCGAGTCGGTTACCATTTGGAAAGACGTGCCTGGCCTAATGAATGCCGATCCCAAACGAATTGCAACGGCTGTGGTGTTCGAAGAGCTGCCTTACAAGGAAACGGCAGAGATGACTTACTACGGGGCTTCCGTTATCCACCCAAAAACGGTGAAGCCCCTTGCCAACCGCCATATCCCTTTGCTCGTAAAAAGTTTCATCGACCCCAGTCTGCCCGGCACAAAAATCCATGACTGCCACGTGGACAAACTCCCGCCATTGATTGTTCACAAGGAGAACCAATCTTTAATTTCGTGCAGGGTTACCGATTATACGTTTATCAACGAAGAGCAATTGGGTCATATCTTTCATGCCATCAGCGAAAGCGGGATGCGCATCAACGTGATGCAAAACTCGGCCATCTCGTTTTCGTTTTGTGTTGACTACATGGAAAACCGGGTATTAAAATTGATTGGTTTGCTAAGCAAAAAATTTGAAGTGTTTTATAATACTGGCCTCACGTTGGTTACCATAAAAAACTACGATCAAAAAACATTCAATGAATACCGAAACCTTCAAGGTGTAATCCTCGAGCAATCCTCTCGATCGGCCTTGCAAGTGCTGGTAAAGGAACCTGTAAGATTATCAGCCTAATTTGATTGCCTTCCTCTTATCAATTCGACCTATGCGATCCAACCTTTTGGCTTTGGCATAGTGCTTATGTCAGCTGCGGGTGAAGAGTGTTGGCAAGTTTAGTTTTCTTAATTTCCCTTTGGCGCATTGAAAGGACGCAGCTTCGAACAACCGCAGCAGTAATAAGCATTGGCTTTGGTGGTAATGCCGTCCGAGAGACCTGAGAACTAAAAAAGTATTAAATTGGGACAAAGAAAAAGAATTGAATGAAAAATAATTACGTTGATTTTGTATCGGATAAGCACTTGTTGAGTTGTATTGAGAATCTTCATAAATCCTACCTGAAAGCTAAACAGAATATCTCAAAACAGAATTTTTACACGAACAAGGTTGACACTATTAAACTGACCTTCGATTCAAAATTTAATGACATTGATGAAGAAAGTCTTATCCAAGCAGAAATATTAAGACAGATAGACAAATCAATCAACAATTCGATTGGAACTTTCCACGAACAAGTTCTTGGGGGAGTAAATGGTTATGAAATGGGAGACCTGAGTGGTTTTGACATTAAAGCCAAAGACGATACTTTGTTTGCAGATATCAAGAACAAACATAACACGATGAACAGTAGCGCAGCAGAAGCGTTGTTTCAAAAATTAGCGCGATACGCTAATGATTATAAAAAAGCGAAATGCTATTGGGTTCAGATTCTGGCAAAAGGAAGTTTCAATGAACTTTGGTCGGGAGAAATTAATGGAAAAGAATATTCTCACAGCAGAGTTTATAAAATCTCAGGCGACCAGTTTTATGCGCTTTTGTCAAAACAAGAGGACGCGTTTTTCCACCTTTACAAATCACTTCCGATGGTGATTAAAGATTATTTAAAAACAGTTAAAGAAAATAACGAGCAAGGAAAGAATTCTGCGTTAGACGAGATAAAATCAGAAACAAAAAAGTCCAAGAGGAATATCTTAGACCAAATAACTTTTGAGAATTATAGTTACTATTTAGGTTTTGATAAACTACAATACGAATTCAAAAATTTTACAATCGAGTAACCGACTTCTCTACCCAAATTAACAGGAACAGCATTTCCTATTTGTTTGTACTG
>JAYVMP010000057.1:0-5234 GCA_043758895.1 Bacteroidota bacterium | reverse complement strand
TCCACCATATAACCTGGCAGTGCCGCTGGTAGCCTGATGAAAATTTTCAAAAACATGTTCTATTTTTTCCTCTGGTATTCCGATTCCTGTGTCGGCAACAGAAAACTCAATCGTGGCCTTCTTTTCGTCTTCACTTACAAGGTGAACACCTACCGTAATTGTTCCCGTGGATGTAAATTTTACCGCATTGCTGACCAAGTTCAAAATAATTTGATGTAAACGTACGGGATCGCCCACAAGTACTCGTGGAATTTTTTGATCGTACTCTTTCACCAACACCAAATTTTTTTCCAGAATTTTTGTTTCGAACAAATGCAGCATGGCGGAGAGCGACATCGCCATTTTAAAAGGCGTTTGTTCAAATGTCATTTTTCCTGCATCGACCTTTGCCAAATCCAAAATGTCATTGATCAGTACGATCAATGCATCGCCACTCATTTTTATGGCGGCCAGATATTCTCTTTGCTTTGCCGACAAATCCGTTTTCAACAACACTTTTGTGAAGCCGATGATAGCATTCATTGGCGTGCGGATTTCATGGCTCATATTCGAGAGGAATTGTTGCTTGGCCTTTACAGCATCTTCCGCAATTTTTGTTGCACCTTCCGCTTTTGATTTAGCTTCCTCCGCAATGCCCGTGGAAAATTCAGCAAACAGCTTTGCTTCATTCAGTTCTTTCTCAATGAGTTTCCGTTGGGTAATATCTCTCGCAACAACTACAGCTCCAAGGACGTTGCCTTGTTCATCTTTATAGACCGAGCCATTAAATAATACATCGGTTAACCTGTTATTCTTGACTGTTAACGGGTAGTCCACAACAAAACCTTTAGTGAAGACCTCCTGGTAACCCACTTTGGCCTTTTGAGGATCGGTAAAATAACGAATGAAGTCCGTTCCAATTAATTTTTCCCGCGAAATCCCAATAACTTTCACAGAAGCTTCATTGATATCAGTAATTTTTCCCTCGGTAGAAATCGTTAACAAAGGGTCGGCAGAGGCTTCTATTAAACTTCGCGCATAACGAGAAGCTTGCTTTTCCAATTTATTGAATGCATCAAGTTCGGCCTTCGCAATGACTCTCTTTTTATTTTCATTATTTTGAAAAATAAGCTCCTTATTGGCAATCGCCAATTCTGCTGCCCTTTTCTCTTTCTCTTCAGATTGAAACACCAATTCCTTGTTGGCAATCACCAGCTCTGCCGCTCGTTTCTCCTTTTCTTCATTCTGAAAAACCAGCTCGCTATTTGCGATGAGCAATTCTGCTGCCCTTTTCTCCTTCTCATTGGACTGAAAGAAAAGTTCTTTGTTGGCAATCACCAGCTCTGCCGCTCGTTTTTCCTTTTCCTTGTTTTGAAAAACAAGCTCTTTATTGACTACGACAAGATCATTTTCAGATTTTTTTTGCACCGTCAGGTCATGCGCAATAATTGAAGCTCCAATTATCTTGCCTGTACTATCTTTAAATGGCGATGCAGAAAGTGAAATATTCACAATTCTCCCATCCTTATTAATTCCTTCTGTTTCATAACCAGAAATAATTTCTCCTTTGAGGATTCGTTCTGTAATTGATTTTTTTTTATCATTGAGTTCATTAGAAATTATCAATGAAATGTGCTTGCCAATCGCTTGCGTGGACGGATAGCCATACAACTTCTCGGCTCTTTTATTCCAACTTTTTATAGTGCCATCTAATGATTTGGTGATAATGACATTTTCTGGGAATTCAACGATGATAGCCGATTGGTACAATTGTTCCGTAAGCTCTTTTTGCAAGGTGATGTCCACAAAAGAAGTAAGGGCGTATTTTTTACCATTAAATAAAATTATTTGCACTGAAATCAACGCCCATCCCGTTGCCCCTTCCTTCTTGTTTAAGAAGACTTCAACGTTTGTTACGTCACCTCCTGCGGATAGAATAGATTGCATTTCGTTTCGATAGGTGGTTTCAATGAACTCCAATTCAGGTGAGGTCTTACCAACTACTTCTTCTCTTGAGCAGCCCATGGTTGCAAGGAAGGCATCATTTGCGTAGAGGTGTTTGGTTGTCTCTAAATCCGTCAACAGTAATGCAATGGAATTATTATCAAACACTTTAAACAAAAGTGCATTAGACTCTTTCAACGCCAGTTCTGTGTTATTCCGATTCATTTTGTCTAATTACGGTTGTCAATAACGGATTCAATATTATTGGCTGAGCCGATTCCCCAATTTCTTCTATAGGAGTTCTCCGCCTGTCTTTCAGTTGTTTGAATTGTGAAGGTGTCAGGCCTGTAATTTTTTTGAATTGGTTTGACAAGTGCGCTACACTGCTGTAACGAAGCTTGTATGAAATTTCAGTCAGATTAAGTTCATCATACATTAATAACTCTTTTGCCCTTTCAATTTTATGGATGATGATGAATTGCTGAATGGTAATTCCCTTCACCTCAGAAAAAACATTGGATAAGTACGTATAGTTGTAATTCAATTTTTCACTGAGGAAATCCGAGTAATTCATTTTGGGTATTTCGTCAGAGTGATGAATCATTTCGGTAACCACCGCCCTTATTTTTTCAATGAGAACTGCTTTCTTATCATCCATGAGCTCAAGGCCGGAAGGAAGCAGCGCAACGCGCAACTGCTCGCGCTGTTCTGGTGAAATGTTCTCCATGATATCGATTTCACCCAGTTCAACAACAATAAAATGAAGCCCTAGTTTTTTGAGCTCCTCTTTCACCACCATTTTACAGCGGGTGCTTACCATATATTTGATACACAATTTCAAATTCTATTCTCCGTTTTTAGTGTGGATGACTGAATTAGCTTACTTCTCATAAAAAATGACATAAAAAGGGTGGCTTAAACTCCACCCTGTCCTTCGGTTTTTTTCCAAGTTAGTTGATTTTAAGATTGTTTGGACTAAATTCGAATAGGTGAGTTGGGTATGCCCCAAACAAAGATTGCAAATACACGAGCACAAAGTGTTATAGATTTCATGGAGATGTTTACACTATTCACACATTTCTTGATTTTCAATCCAAATTAGCTGCGCCCGAATTGCTAAAAAGTGAGAGCCTATTCTTTGGCAGCTTGTGGCGGAGGGATTAACTCCTTTTCAAAATAAGCATAGTAATGATCCGGCTCATGGATGGGTGTGCAATAGTAGATAGGTTGTTTGTAACTTCTTATAATTAACGTCAAACCGGGATCTGCTTTTGCATAGATGATTGATCCTTCTTTGTAAATGTTGTCGTTGTTCATTGTCTCTTTCATAAATGTGGCTTTACGACTAATCATTCAAAACCAGGTTGTACGTTTAAATCTTCCTGTCATTTAATTTAATGTTAACGTAAAAAACGTCATTCAGCAATGCTAATTGACGTTCTCTTTACAGATGATCATGTACAGTATTTCTATAATGACCGTTAAGTTCTTTGTCGCCTGCCGGCAGTTTTTCATTCGCGGTTAACAATTACGCTAATGCGATTACCTCAAGGTCGTTGGGAGTTCATCCCAATTTAAGTTGAAGCTTGCTGAGCATTTCATATTTCTCAACCTCATCAAAATTCAGATCATTTTTTGTCAATTCAGGAAACCGAGCTTTGAGATTATTTTTTTGCTTTTCCCATGTGGGTACGCTGTGTTTATTAACAATTGACTCTGTCATGGTTGATTTTTTATTGTTGCGAACTGACCCCGAAAGATGACATTAAAAACTTCAAAGAGGATTGTAAAGGATTGTGAAAGATTTACATCATTCACATGTTTGCTAAGAAACTGCCGTGGCCATGCCCTGGTGAATTAAAAAACACTGCGCGCTGAGGCGCAGTGTTTTTATTGAATTCTATGTGATAATAAAATCACGCTGCTAACTTATTTTCAGTCTCTACCGTGCTTGCTTTCATGATGATCATCATCATTATCACAATTCCTGTGACCATCTTTTTCATCATTATCTTCGTTGTTCTTATCACCATCGCGTGGGTCACCACATTTGGTATGAAATTGGATATTTCCACCGCTCAACAAGCCAGACGCATGATAACCATTCGAGAGTTCAAGACTGAAGCTATCGTTGCGACCGGACTCGCCATTGTCAACAACAATAACTTTGTAGGTAAAGGAGCCTTGACCGTTGACAGTCGCCACGCCTTCAATTTGACGAGTTACCGCATCGATAACAAGATATGCTGTAACACTTGTGCTTTTAATTTTCACTCTGCCATGTTTTGCATGATCATTGAATGAAAGCTCTCCCCAGAACTTCATGTTCTTAATGCCTCCGGATACGCCAAAGGTTGCTTTGTCGTTAATCCATCCGCCACCGGTAACGAAATCACGGCATACTTTAGGAGGGACAGGAACGCCAGTACTACCATTGCAAACAGAAACTGAATCGGTAATCATGGTTACTGCACCATTCAACGCCCAAATTCGGCCGGAAACATTTGCACCGCTCGTCATCGTGATCGTAGTTGTAGCGATTACATTTCCAATGAACTTATTGCCGTCAAGAGTTGCCGAAGAACCTACAGCCCAATATACATTCGAGCCAAGGCATGACTGATTATTATTGTTGATTGCAATTACATTAGACCCCGCCATTGTTACCAATGTGGTGCCCATTTGGAAAATAAACAACGCATCATTGTTTCCTTGAAAGTCAAGATACATTGTGCCATTCACCTGCAAATTTGCAGAAGGAGCGAATTTGTAAACGCCAGGTGTGAAGGTCATTCCATTTAACTGAGTAACCCCTGAATACGTAGTGTCAGCAACTTGTGCCGCCAAATAATTGTAGCTAATGACCGCGTCATTATGCGCCTGGTCAGCCACGGGGCCTCCAGCATAGATTGTTCCGTTAACAATTCCAAGTCCTCCAGTAACAGTTCCGGGGCCTGCGATTACATTCAAGGGCACAGGTTGAAAACCAGTGATTGCCGTGCCCGGGCTAACGCCAAGATCTCCGGTGATAAGTGATGCATCATCATTAGTGACAGTTGTACCTGCTAGGACAGCAAAATTTGTGGCGCTTGAAAGTGGTACCGAAACGGAAGCTAATCGAGCAGACTGGGACATTTTTCCCGTAGCTTGAATCTGCAAAACCGAAAGGCTCTTGCTTGAGGGACTAAGCTCATTGTTAGCACATCCGCCAATTATACATGGCGACTTAAATAATGCAGCATAATTTTTGCAATGTTTCGTTTGGTTTCCCCCACTCTTTCATTTGTTTGTTTACGACCAACTCTACTTCC
>JAYVMP010000056.1:0-38219 GCA_043758895.1 Bacteroidota bacterium | reverse complement strand
GTTTAAGCGAGCCTTCTCATTTGATTTGATGGTGAACAAACTCATCTTTGTATCAAAAAATAATATGGGTTTAGTAAAGCAATTTAATGAATACCGCGGCAAAATGAATGAAAAGATTCTTGCTGCCGATAACCTGATCATCAAACGCATTTTTAATTTAGATACCAACGCCTACCAGGCTGGGGTTTTAGATGTAAAATCAAAAGAACTAATAGGCCTCACTTGTTCACTGGTTTTGCGATGCGATGACTGTGTAAAATATCATTTGGGCAAATGCAAAGAGGAGGGATTTAGCACTGCCGAAATCCATGAAGCAATGGGTGTTGCAACGTTGGTGGGAGGAACGATTGTTGTTCCTCACCTTCGAAGGGCCTTTGAATATTGGGAAGAATTAGCCAACGAATAGAAAGATGTTCAAACGAGATCTTGAACTGGATCGGCATTGGCAGCGCTTGCTGATCGAATTGGAAAAGTCGCTCGGCAAGAAGCCTAGCGACCTAAATGCCGTTCTGTTTATAATCGGAGTACAGGAGCTGGGCCAAGGGGCGAAGAATTTCTCGAAAGAAGAAAAGCAAGACCTCATGCACATCGCTATTTGTAAAGTATTGAGCCTTTCAGGTTACTACATGCTGGATGGCATGGACCAGCAGGGCTGGCCGCATTGGAAGTTGGTGAAAAAGCTGCCTCATTTTGATTTAATCGAGCAGGAAAAATTATTGAAGATGCACGTGATCGAATATTTTGAAAAAGAGGTTGGTTGGGAATTGTTATTTTTTTCCAATCCGTGAAACTCCGGCCATTTTACTTTGAATCGAATAAGTGCATCGTTAACTTAGTCCCCTAAAATAACTATAAAGGATAGAAAGCCGTTGTAGCTCAGGAATGGACGAGGGGATCAAAGACATCAATCAAAAAATAGCACTTTTCAAGCGCAAGTATTTTTTGAATTTATTTATTCGCGGAGCTATTCTCATGCCCGCCTTGGGCTTTGCCTATTTTCTTGTTGCCACTTTATTGGAATATAACCTGTGGCTGACACGATCTGTACGCTTTTTTATTTTTTCATTTTTCTTTGCACTTGTGGCCTTTTCCTTCTTTCGCTTTTTCTGGAAACCCGTTCGATGGCTAATTTACAAGACGGGCTTGGGCGAAGAAGAGAGCGCTAAGATCATTGGAAATTTTTTTCCAATGGTAGCCGACCGGCTTTTGAATAGCCTACAATTAGCAGTAATACCAAAAAAAAATTCCTTGCTTCAGGCCAGTATCGCCCAAAAAGTGGTGGAGCTAAATCCAGTTCAATTTGAAAATGCCGTTGACCTAAGGGTAAATAAAAAATACTTGCGTTACCTGCTCGTGCCTTTGGCCGCCATTATCATTTTAATTTTTGTTGACGGAACAATTTTTACAAAGAGTACAAACCGCATCATTCGGTTTGATCAAGAATTTTCGCCCGAAGCACCATTTGCTTTTAACTTACAAAATAAAAATCTGAACGCATTTTTCAACGAGGATTTTACCCTTCAAATTTCACTTGATGGAAAAGCCATTCCAACTTCTGCGTACATTGTTGGCGGTTCTCAACGATGGAAAATGGAGAGTTTGGAACCAGGAAAATTTCAATACACGTTCGAAAAGATGCAAAGCCCGCTCAGCTTTCAGATTGAGGGAGCTGGATTTTTTTCTCCTCCGTACAAAATCAATTTGGTAAACAGGCCAGAGGTTACACAAGTAAAGTACACCTTTGTTTTTCCGGGTTACACGGGGAGGCGTTCTCAAGAAATGGTAAATGCGGGCAATATTGAAATCCCCGAAGGCACACGGGTGAACTGGAGAATACAGACTTCTTTCGCAACGGATGCTAAGATTCTGTTCGCTTCCAAGGGCTATCTGGAAAATATGCAGTTAATTGATAATCAAGTTTTTACATTCGGAAAAAGTTTTCGCAACCCCGATCATTATTCCCTTATTTTAGAGAACGAGTCGAGCAAAAACAAAGACAAAATTTCGTATGGGATTGAGGTGATTAAAGATCAATACCCAGAAATTCTCGTAGAAAACCTCCGGGATTCTATCTTGTATAAATCTATTTTTCTTGGTGGGCAGGTAAAAGACGACTATGGAATAAGTGAATTGCTTTTGAATTACCAAATTGAAAGCAAGGCTGTTGAAGGTAAAAACCAAGCGGTTAAAATTCCGATCGCCAAAGTACAAATCCAACAGAATTTTTTCTATTCATGGAACATTGATTCGCTTCACCTGAAGCCTGGCGATCACCTTCGCTATTACTTTGAAGTGTGGGACAATGATGGAGTGAACGGAAGGAAGTCAACACGTTCAGCAAGCTATGAATTGGCTGTCCCCACGGAAGAAGAATTAAAATCTGATATTTCAAACCAGCAGCAATCGGCCGAAAAAATGATGGACAAAAGTTTGCAAAAAGCCAAAGATTTAAAACAATCCATCAGCGAAGTGCAGCAAAAATTAAGAGGGAAGCAGAGTCTTGAATGGCAAGACAAAAAATTATTGGAAGACCTGCTTTCGCAAAAACAGAAGTTGGATAAAACCATTGAAGAGCTCAAAAAGGAAAACCAATTGCTTGAGCAAAAGAAGGATTCATTTACAAAAGAGGACGAGCGGATCAAGGAAAAATCAGAGCAGATACAAAAACTGATGAACGACCTATTGGATGAAGAGACCAAGAAATTATTTAATGAACTGGAAAAGCTGCTGAAAGAGAATTCGGACCTTCAGCAAATTCAAAAAATGCTGGATAAAATGGACCGCAAGGAGATCGATCTGGAAAAGGAATTGGAAAGAACGCTCTCCCTATTCAAGCAACTGCAATACGATTATAAATTGGATCAAACCATCAATGAAATAAAATCGCAAGCAGAAAAGCAAGAAACCCTGATGAACAAGACTGAAGAAATCTCGAAAACAAAACGGGATACTTCAGCAGAAAATGATAAAAATGAAAACTCAGATAAAAAGAGAAGTGAAGATCTGGCCAAGGATCAGGAAAATCTGAATAGCGAAACACAAAAGTTTGAAAAATCATTGGAAGACTTAAAAAAGATGGGCGAAGAGAGTGATCGGAAGGAAGAAGACATCCCAACAAAAGAAGATGTTGAGCAGCTCAAGAATTCGGAACAAGAGAGCCAAAAGTTGTTGGAGGAGGGGAATCCCAAAAAATCAAGCGGCCATCAAAAGAAATCGTTGAGCCAAATGAAAAAGATGCAACAGCAACTTCAAGGAATGCAAAATTTGATGGAAATGGAAATAGATACGCAGAATCTTGAAAGCCTTCGGCAGATTGTACACGGTTTGATCAAATTGTCATTTGATCAGGAAAATCTGATGAAAGGATTTGCTGCGGTGCAACCGGCCGACCCAAAGAATATTCAGTTATCACAAGGCCAATTAAAGATTCAAGATGATGCTAAAGTATTGGAAGACAGCCTTTTGGCACTCTCCAAGAAAGATCCGTTTATGGGCTCGATCGTTACAAAAGAAGTGGGCGAATTAAATGATCACATCGACAAGGCCGTAGCGAGTATGAAAGAAAGGCGCAAAGGAAACGCGAGTACGGAGATGCAATTTTCTATGACCAACATAAACAATCTTGCCTTGATGTTGAACGATCACTTTGAAATGATGATGAAAATGATGGCTAATGCAACACCATCAAAGGGCAAAGGGAAAAAGGGGAAAGGGAGTAACATCCCAAGCTTAGGAAAAATGCAGCAACAAATCAATGATAGAATCGAGCAACTGAAAAATGGACAAAAGACAGGCCGCCAATATTCTGAAGAGCTTGCACGTATGGCTGCTGAACAAGCGCGCATCCGAAAGGCATTGCAAGAGATGCAGGATAAATTGAAAAGAGAAGGAGGGCAAATTCCAGGAAATGATATTCCAGGAAACATGGAACAAACTGAGTTTGAATTAGTTAACAAACAAATAACAGAGCAGACTATCCGCAGGCAAAGGGATATACTAACGCGACTGCTGGAGGCAGAGAAATCCATGCGGGAACAAAATTTGGACGAAGAACGTAAAGGTGAAACTGCGAAGGACTACGGGAAAGATGTTCCTAGGGCTTTTCAAGAATACTTAAGATTAAAGGAAAAAGAAGTAGAATTGCTAAAAACACTACCACCCCGGCTTTTACCTTACTATAAAAAAGAAGTGACGGAATATTTCAAACGAATCAATTAGATGCAAGGCGTAAAGAATATTAGTATTGAAATCCCCTCTTTGCCGGAGAATATTCGAATCATCGAGAGCTTCATTGATAATGCCAAAGAAAAATATCAGTTGGATGATGATATCTACGGAAACATTATGATAGCGGTAACGGAAGCCGTCAACAATGCCATAAGGCACGGAAATAAGGACAATCCCTCTAAAAATGTAGCGATTTCTCTTTCATTGGAGGATGGGCTAATAAAATTTAAAATTGAGGACGAGGGCGATGGATTTGATTTCCATCAGTTGCCAGATCCAACTTCGCCTGAAAATATTTCAAAAACAGGTGGAAGAGGCATATTTTTAATGAAAAACCTATCTGATGAAGTGGACTTTAAAGAAAAAGGGAAGGTTGTCGAGTTAATATTTTACATGAATCATCATTAATGCCCATCCGATTTTTTTACGAGAAGGTCGATTTTAAAGTAAAAAATCCCAGAAATATTATTCAATGGATTAAGGAATCGGTAAAAAAAGAAAGAAGCCTGATTGGTGAAATCAATTATATTTTTTGCTGCGACAACTATCTTCTAAGCCTCAATCAGGATTTTTTAAGGCACAAGACGCTCACCGATATAATTACTTTCGATTATTCTGTTAAAAATTCGATATCGGGAGAAATCTACATTAGCATTGAACGCGTAAAGGAGAACTCAATGAAATTCAGATGTGATTTTGAAGAAGAGTTGAGACGAGTGATGATACATGGAGTTCTTCATCTTTCAGGATACAATGACAAACTCCCAGCAGAAGTATCCAAAATGCGCAAAAAGGAAGATGCTTACCTATCTTTGCACAAAAGATGTTTCACGTGAAACGGTAAAAAAATAAAATTCTAATATATCTCATGTTCCACGTGGAACGAATATCATTTATGTTTCCTGAGTATGATGTAATAGTGATTGGGGCCGGCCATGCCGGATGTGAGGCGGCTGCTGCTGCAGCAAACATTGGCTCAAAGGTACTTTTGATCACCATGAATATGCAGACCATTGGCCAGATGTCTTGCAACCCTGCAATGGGGGGTGTGGCAAAAGGACAAATTGTCCGTGAAATCGATGCATTAGGGGGTTATTCAGGAATAGTTTCCGATAAATCAATGATTCAATTCCGCATGCTCAACCGGTCGAAAGGCCCAGCGATGTGGAGCCCTCGAACCCAAAATGATCGAACTAGGTTTGCAGAGGAATGGAGGCTTTCTCTAGAAAGAACCCCAAATGTTGATTTTTGGCAAGAAATGGTAAGCGGTCTGATCATCAAAAACAAAAAAGTAGCTGGTGTTCGTACAGCTCTTGGAATAGAAGTGAAAGGAAAATCAGTAGTACTGACTAATGGGACTTTCCTAAACGGAAAAATTCATATTGGCGAAAAGAACTTTGGTGGTGGGCGCACTGCAGAAAAAGCTGCCACCGGAATTACCGAGCAATTAGTAGGATTGGGATTTGAATCTGGTAGGATGAAAACAGGAACCCCACCAAGGATAGACGGCAGATCCATTAACTATCAGCTAATGACTGAGCAGCCGGGCGATACAAACCCTAACAAATTTTCATTTACCAACACTGAACCATTAAAAAAACAAGCGAGCTGCTGGATCACTTATACCAATAACGAAGTTCACAAGGAATTAGAAAAGGGATTTGATCAGTCTCCTATGTTTCAGGGAAGGATCCAGGGAATCGGTCCAAGATACTGTCCATCCATTGAGGATAAGATAAACCGTTTTTCCGAAAGAGACCGCCACCAAATATTTGTTGAACCTGAAGGTTGGCATACGATTGAGGTTTATGTAAATGGATTTTCAACCTCACTCCCAGAAAATATCCAATATCAGGCACTCAAAAAAATAACAGGGTTTGAAAATGTTAAAATGTTCAGACCTGGCTACGCCATTGAATATGATTACTTTCCACCAACGCAACTAAAAAGCACATTAGAAACTCAACTAATTGACAATCTGTACTTTGCTGGACAGATTAATGGAACAACTGGTTATGAGGAGGCCGCCTGTCAAGGCTTGATGGCTGGAATAAATGCGCACAACAAAGTTCATGATAAAGAACCATTCATATTAAAAAGGTCAGAGGCCTATATCGGAGTATTGATTGATGACCTCATCAACAAGGGTACAGAGGAGCCGTATCGGATGTTTACGAGCCGTGCAGAATACCGAATACTTCTAAGGCAAGATAATGCCGATTTGCGATTGACCAAACACGGTCATAAAATAGGGCTATCATCGGACGAACGTCTATCCAGAGTAGTTGAAAAAGAGCAACAAATTTCTACTTGCCTATCAGAATTAAAAAATCTACGCGCAACCCCAGAAGAGGCAAACCACATCCTGTTATCCATAAATGCATCCCCGATCGAAGAAAAAGTGCCCGTGATCAACCTGCTAAAAAGAACTCAAGTTGGATTTTCAGAAATAAGAAAAATCAATCCCACATTTGAAGAAACCATCGGCCATTACGATATGGAAACATTGGAACAGGTAGAAATAATCATTAAGTACGAACCATATATTGAACGTGAACAAAAACTGGCCGACAAACTAATTGGGCTTGAAGGCTTCAAAATAAGAACAGATTTTGATTACGATAGGGTAAGGGCTTTATCCTCAGAAGCGAGGGAAAAACTAAAAAAAATAAAACCAGAAACAATAGGCCAGATGAGCCGGATAAGTGGCGTGTCTCCTGCCGATGTTTCCGTATTAAGCGTCTATCTTGGGAGGTAAACCAATGGAATCGATCCTTTCATGCCCAGTTTGTAATGGCATCCGGTTCTCACTGTTCTTACAGTGCGAAGATTTCACAACAACCCACGATAAATTTAATTTAACAAGGTGTGAAACATGCCATTTTGTATTTACAAATCCACGTCCACGCCAAGAAGAGATTGACAAATATTACCAATCGGATAAATACATTTCTCATACGGGTAGAAAAAAAAATGCGACAGACTTTCTATATCTGCTCGCAAGGAAAAAAACATTAAAGACGAAAAGAAAAATTATTGAACTAAACTCTACTGGAAAGTCGCTTTTGGACTTTGGATGCGGAACGGGAGAATTCTTAAAAGAGATGAACAACAATGGTTATAAAACTTTTGGTGTAGAGCCCTCTGCAACCGCGAGGGAGAAAGCAATAAACTTAAAAGCTGGAAAAATTACTGAAGACCAGTCCGAACTAGTAGAAAAAAAATTCGATGTCATTACGCTTTGGCATGTACTGGAACACATTCACGACATCAGTGGGTCGCTGCAAAAATTCCAACAACTTCTTAAAGATTCTGGTACGATTTTTATAGCCGTACCTAATCTGAAATCGCCAGACGCACAACATTATAAATCATATTGGGCAGGCTACGATGTACCTCGACACCTGTGGCACTTCAGCCAATCGGATATGAAAATCCTACTTCAAGAGAACGGGCTAAAGTTGGTAACGGTATTACCAATGAGATTAGACGCTTATTATGTGTCGCTGCTAAGCGAGTCATATAAAAATCCAAATCGCTTCAAACTCTTGAATTATTTTTTTGCATTTATTAAAGGGTTACAGTCCAACACAATGGCAAGAAAAAACCTTAACTTCTCAAGCCTAATTTACATTGTGCGTAAATGAGAAAAATACTTGTTTTCGTGTCATGTTGCTGCTTATACCAATGCGCTCGCCAAACGCAGCCTAATGGAGGGCCAAAAGACATTAATCCACCAGAATTGATATCGTCTAACCCGGTTTATGGTCAACGAAATTTTAAAGGAACTAACATAGAACTAATGTTTGATGAATACATAAAATTAAAAGATCCCAACGAAGAAATCCTTATCACGCCAACGGCAGGGCCAAAAACAAAATTCACTGTTAAAAAGAACAAGGTGATGATCGCCCCAGAACTCAAATGGAAGGACAGCACCACCTACAGCATTGCCTTTCGAAACGGGATACAAGACCTCAATGAAAGCAACCCAGCTGATGATTTACACTTAGCATTTAGTACAGGATCAACCATCGATTCACTTTATCTCGATGGCTCGGTATCAGAGTCATTCAAAGAAAAAATTCCTCAGAAAATAACAATAGCCCTTTATCAAGAGGATACATTCGATATCTTTAAACACAAGCCAACTTACTTTACCAAAACGAATAAACAAGGGAAGTTCACAATGCAAAACCTGAAAGCAGGCAACTACTTTATCTATGCTTTCGAAGATAAGAACAAGAATATGAAAGTTGATAGCAAATCAGAAATGTTTGGGTTTGCAGCACAAAAAATAAGTTTACCAGAATACGTTGACTCTATTCAACTTCAATTGGTACACCTCGACATACGGCCGATTAAAATTACTACAGTGCGCAACAGTAGTACAATTTCAACAATACGCTTTAACAAAGCATTAGACAGTATAAAGTTGACGGCCGCTAAACCGATAATCTATACGTATGGCGATACGCGGTCTGAGATCGTTGTGTATAAGGATTTTAACACAACAGATTCTTTAAAAGTTAACTTGTTTGCAACAGACAGCATACATCAAGTATTGGATTCCGCGGTTTACATAAAATACACTGAGTCAAAAAAAATAAGCGAAAAATTCAAACTAACAGACTGGGTTGTTGACTTTGATCCGGTCACAAACCTTATGAACGCTGAAGCGAGTAGCAATAAGCTCTTGCTTTCACTTAATTACGACAGCATTTATATCCAAATTGATACGTCAACTTTTCAATCCATCACACCAAAGGAAATCTCGATTGATACGCTCGCTAAAAAAATAAAAATCCACACCACCATAAAACTCCGCACAAAAGAAAAAACACTGAATCCTGTACTGTTATTCGGAAAAGGAGCGATGATATCCATAGACAACGACACTTCAAAGGCACAGGATATTAAAATCAGAATTCCAAAAGTAGAGGATACGGGCTCAATAGCAGTAGAAATAAATACCCAAAATCCGCATTACGAAGTACAATTACTATCATCGGATGGAAAAATAGTTAAATCATTTAGAGACCTAAAAAAATACATCTTCACTTATCTTAAACCCACCGAATATAAAATAACGGTAATCGAAGATATCAACAACAACAACCGATGGGAAGCTGGAAACTTCTACCAACGAAGGGAGCCAGAAAAAATATTTTTATATAAAAATTCAGAGAAAAAATATACGATTCCTGTACGGGCGAATTGGGAGATAGGTCCATTGGTCATATCATTCTAACAACTTGTTGACAACCCAAAGAGATTAGTGAAAATCAGTATTTTACAACGGCTACTAAAAAATTGTACAGCTGAAGTAAGAGTTGCCAACAGGAACAATCAATTTTAAAGGTTAATCCACAGTTAACAAAAAATTGTGGAACGCTTGATTACACGTTAAATTTGAATAATTCGAAAAAAGTAATGCACAAAGTTTGAATAAATTCAACACATCAAGACCTATCCACAATTCAACATCACTTATGGTACTGATAAAACTATTTAAATATAATTTTATAAATACAGTAAGCTTACTTCTTTTGTTGATAACAATTGGTTGCGCTCAAGACATGCAAGAAATTCAAATTGCAAACGAGTATTTATCAAAAGGAGAAAAAGAGAAAGCGCTTGAAATCTACCAAACACTGGTTAAAAAACCGGTGAATCTTTCATCCGTTCACGCGAATTATTTTAATTTATTGTTGACGCTGGGGCGATACAAACAAGCAGAAGATTACATTGAAAAAATTTCGAAAAGAGACAACAAGTTCAGTTACCGATTAGACTTAGGGATCATTTACATCAAGTCAGGTGAAAAAAATAAAGCCGATAAATATTTCAGGGCTTTGTATAAAGCAAACGCTGCCGATGTTTATAAAATGAAGTTGTCGGCCGAATACCTTGCTAACTATAATCAACTTGCCTATGCAGAGGAGGCGTTGCTGCAGGCACGAACTACTTCAGGTAACCCGACTATTTTTGCGCTTGAACTGGCGAATGTTTATCGCTTAGAGGGACAGCAGCAAAAAATGGTAAGTGAGTATTTAAACTACGTGACACAAACTCCGGCCAACAATTCGTATGTAAAAAATATTTTGCAAGTATTGTTAGTAAAGCCGCAGGAACTAAAAGCACTCGAGGAAGTACTTTATGACCGGGTACAACAAAACCAGAACTCTGAAGTATATGCGGATCTTTTAGTTTGGGTTAACTTACAGGAAAAGAATTTTTATGGAGCATTTGTACAAGGACGTGCCTATGACAAGCGCTTTCGTAAAGAGCAGTCCAAAACGTTAGAGATTGGCCAAATTGCCCTTAGTAATCAAGACTATGACAATGCCATACGCTGTTTCGCCTTTGTTTCTAAAGACTTCAGCAATACCGATAATTTTTTGCCAGCTCAATTGGGAATTATAAAAGCGAGGGAGGCGAAGGTCAAAAAATCCTATCCCGTCAATCGCGATTCAGTTCGCTATCTTATCCGGGAGTATATTCATTTTCAAAAGCAATACGCAAATCAATCCAGCGCGGATGAGGCTGAGCTCAATACGGCTATGCTGCATGCTTACTATTTGGATGAGTTGGATTCTGCGGTTTTTATGTTGACCGAACTAATCGCAAAGTCAAAAATCTCGCTTTCATTAAAGGCACAGGCAAAAATTAATTTGGGAGATATTTATTTATTGAAAGGAGAACCCTGGGAATCAACCCTGCTTTATTCACAGGTGGAGAAATCGCAGCACGAAGCTCCGCTTGGCTACGAAGCAAAATTGCGAAATGCCAAACTTTGGTATTTCAATGGCGAGTTCAAATTGGCGCAAGAGCACCTTGATATTTTAAAGCAGGCCACTACCCGAGAAATTGCCAACGATGCCATGGAGCTGAGCATGCGCATCAAAGAAAACACAGCTATTGACTCCACGGGTGCTGCACTCAAAAAATTTGCATCCATCGAATTGCTGATTTACCAAAACAAACAAGATGAGGCCGAAAAAAAACTCGAGGTTTTTATACCATCCAAAGATGCTTCAGGCATTCTCGATGATGTGTATTGGCTCGAAGCCAACCTCATGATGAAACGTGGAAAATTTGACGAAGCAATTGCTAAACTGCAAAGAATCAGAGATGAGTTTGCAGACGATATTCTTGCCGATGATGCCTATTTTTTGCAGGGTGATATTTATGAGAATCACCTTAAAAATAAGGACAAGGCAACGGAAATCTATCGTGAGTTTTTAAATAAATTTCCAGGAAGTGTTTATGCCGCAGAGGCGAGAAAGCGTTTCCGTATTTTGCGTGGCGATTTTG
The DNA here is from genome assembly GCA_043758895.1 of Bacteroidota bacterium. Taxonomy (GTDB): domain Bacteria; phylum Bacteroidota; class Bacteroidia; order Cytophagales; family Cyclobacteriaceae; genus ELB16-189. Next base: position 26,675 of record JAYVMP010000056.1, on the reverse strand, counting down.
CGGAAAAACCGATTCAGTAAGAAAAGGGGTAGTACAGGTCAGTGGATAACAAATGAGATTATTCCTGTAGCGATCAGTGTCACTCCGGTGATGATCCCCGCATTATGCTCTAGCTTGTGCCAATTGAATTTATTGGCACTATCGTAAGCAACTTTAACCCAAGTGAGCATCCCTGCAATAGTTACAATAAAATAAATTGCGGATAAAATCATTACCCATCCAATACTTCCCGCCCCGGCAGCAAGAAAGTAAGCTTCAATCTCCAGGCAAGGTGAAAAGAACATTGCTAAGGAAAGGCTAAAGATCATTTGTGGTTTTGAATTTTGATGAGGCTGATCGGCCAAATGAAAATGTTTATGCGTGTGGTGACGATAAATAAAAATCAGGCCGATGGAGATTAACACAATCGGGGAGATGAGCGGGGTAATTGTCCTAAACTTTTGTGAAAGCTCCCAACCAAACAGGGCGAGCCCCCAACCAATGAGAAGAGTGCTCGCCACGTGGCTGAGCCCGGAGATAAACGTCACGTTCAGGATTTGGCGAAGCGACCAATTTTCTTTTCGGCCAATCGCCAATATAGGAAGCCAGTGGCTGGGGATAATAGCATGAAGCAAACTAAGGAGCAGGCCTCCGGAAACAACGGTGAACATTTATAAATTTTTACAACGAGTAAAGTAACTCATTTGCCCGATGATAACAGAAATTAAAATTACTCTTCCAAATTCCTTAAAACGTTGAGCAACTCAAAAGACCCTTTTACAACAATTTTGTTGTTGAAATCGCCCACTATCTTTCCATTAAAATCAATTTCAACAAATCCGTTGTCGGACGGCCCCGCCTTCACTCCCATCAACGAATACAGATGCTTAGCACTATCGTTTAAGACAAAGACAAAGGTTTTTCCTTCAAAATTTACCAGCGCACTATTAGGAACTGCGGCAACAGAATTGGAACTAGTTTCAATCAAAGCACTAAAATAGGTGCCGGGGATCAAATTTTCGTCTTCTCCAGCGAAATGGCAATGTACACGCACGGTACGCTCGGCCGTGATCTCTTTACCAATTAAAAAGACTTTGGCGAGGCGCTCTTTGGTTTCGTTGGAAAGCGTTACGCGCACCACTTGCCCAATTTTCAATTTCGGGATGTCCTTTTCAAAAACCTGGGCTTCTGCGTGAACGTGTTCGGTATCCACAATGCGGAACATGATGTCCGTTGGGTTTACGTGCATGCCGATGTTCACATTTACCTGCGAAACAAATCCAGAAATCGGAGTGGTAATGTTCACCGTGCTTTTGATTTCACCATTTTCAATATCGGTTGGATTGATGTTGACCAATTTTAATCTTGCCTTCAATCCATGCACTTTTGCTTTTGCGCCAAAGTAATTTGATTTGGCTTGCTGCAGGGATTTAAGTGCATTCACATTTTCTATCGATAGGTCGAGCTGGCGGTTGTATTCTTGTTCCAAAAAACTGAGTTGAATGGCACTTTCTAAATAATCTTGTTGCAGTTGAATATAGTTCGGGTGTTCCATCACGACTATAATTTGCCCTTTATTCACATGCATTCCTTGAAGCAAGTCCGTTGATTTTACAAAGCCACCCAACGGAGCAGAAACGGAGACGAGATTTTGTGGCGGCACATCGAGCATGCCATTAGCTTTAATGTTTCCACTGATGTTCCTTTTTTCAACGCTGCCGAGTTCAATATGAATGGCATTGAATTGTTCGTTGGTCAAAGAAACTTCGTTCAGGATTTTTGTCGCGGACGTGGCGGTTGATTCAACATCCGAGTTTTTGTTCGGGGAAGAGCATGAAAGTAGAAGAAGGGCGATACTCAGCGAAAATAAAGGGATTCGGTTCATTGGATTCAGTGTTTAAAATTTGCCTAAAAGAAATTCGAGTTTGATAACCGACTGATTATACTGATTTAAGGCTTGCAGGTAGTTGCCTTTAATGCCAAGCGAAGTTTTTAACGCCTGCAAATATTCGAGGTAACCAATTTCACCGGAGTGAAAAGCTTTGCGTGCTTGATTTAAAATTAACCCGGCATTTTGTAACGCATTTGTTTCGTAGTAATTCAACGAGGCGGAATTTTTCTTTAATTCCCGCCAAGCTTGTTCGTAATTTCCTGTCAAAAGGGTTTCGAAATTTTGCGCATTTTTACGCATCACATTTTCTTGAAACGCAGCGGCCCGGGCCCGCGCCAAATTGGGTTTGATCCAAAGCGGAATGGCAAGGCCTAATTGAAACCCTGTGAACTGTTTGTAGCGTGGATAAAACACATCCACGTTACTGGTTTTTTGATAGCCCGTCAAACTTTGAATAAATCCGCCCACCATTAAATCGGGCATGACCCGGCTCTGTTCCACCCGCTTAAATTGCTGACTGATGTTGACCTCTTGGTTTGCCAATTTTAGCGAAGGATTGTTTTGAATTTGTGCAGAATCCAGTTCAACAGGCAACTCGCGCTTTTTCAATTTGTCCGAAGCGCTAACCAACGTTTCACTTTTCAACAAGGCCCTTAACTTTGCTCCAGAAATTTGAATATCGGCATTGTTTTGTTGTTGCTGATTTTGTATTTCCATTCGTTGTGTTTCTGCTGTTGTCTTTTCGAGCAAGTTGCTTTCCCCCGTTCGGTAGCGCAACGCGGAGGCATTGGCAAAATCATTGTACAAACTATCCTGTGTGATCAATAAATTTTTTAAGGCTACCTGGTACAGCATCTGATGATAAACGGATTTTACATCATAAACTAAATTGTTTTGCAGTACGATCAAGTTTTGCTGTGCACCCACTACTTGTTCTTTGCCCAACTTTACTTGATTGACCATAGCCGATGGAAAAGGAATTGTTTGCTGCAGGGTAAGGTTATTATCCTGATAGAGAGAATTGTATTGGCCGTGCATCCAAATGGCGGAAAGCTTGCCAATGTCGGTTCCAGTCTTTTTTAATTCTTTGAAGTAGTCGATTTGGTATTCGGCCGATTTGAGGCCGAGATTATTTTTCAAAGCAGCTTGTACCGCTTCGTCCAACGTGAGTTGTTGGGCAGCTGAATTCACGGAAATCAATAAGATGATTCCAATGATATTAAATTTTGGATTTTGGATTTTAAATGAAATCATGGTTCAATTTTTTTGTGAGCGTTCCCAAAATAAGTGTAAAGCACAGGCAGAACCACCAGCGTGAGCAACGTGGCAGAAATCAATCCACCAATCACCACGGTGGCAAGAGGCCGCTGCACTTCAGCACCGGAAGTTTGCGAAAGGGCCATCGGCAAAAACCCAAGGGAGGCAACTAATGCCGTCATTAACACAGGGCGCAGCCGGACTTCGGTACCCCGCTTCACAACATCGAACAAACTCATCCGGGTTTCTTCTTTTCTTAACCGGTTGAATTCTGAAATCAATACGATTCCGTTTAGCACAGCTACGCCAAACAAGGCAATGAAGCCAACGCCAGCCGAAATACTGAACGGCATTCCGCGTGCCCACAACGCAACTACTCCACCGATGGCGGACAATGGAATGGAAGTAAAAATGAGCAAACTTTCGTGGATCGAATGGAACGTGAAAAACAACAGCACAAAGATGAGCAGCAAAACAATGGGCACCGTGATCATCAATCGTAGCTTTGCTTCTTGCAGGTTTTTGAATGAACCTCCGTATTTCAAGAAATAGCCTGGCTCCATTTTTAGTTGACTATTTATTTTACTGTTCATTTCTTTTACAATACTTTCTACATCCCTGCCACGCACATTAAAACCGATGGCAATTCTGCGTTTCGCATCGTCTCGCTGTATCTGGTTAATGCCGGATTGCAAGTCAATCGTTGCTAATTGTTCCAAGGGTACTTGTTGTCCGTTTGCCGCAGTGACGTATAGCCTTTTGATGTCGTCAATACTCTTGCGGTTCTGTTGGTCCAAGCGGATGACTAAATCAAAGCGTCTTTCTTTTTCATAAATCATCCCAGCCGATTCACCAGCAAACCCGGTGCGCAATACCTGATTTACTTCATCAATGCTCAACCCAAACATCGCCAATTTTTTGCGGTCAAAGTTTACTACAATTTGGGGAAGACCGCCCACGGGCTCCACATAAATATCCTCAGACCCTTTTATAGTCTTTGCTATTTTCCCTACTTGTTCGGCATACGAAACGAGTAAGTCCAAATCTTCGCCATAAATTTTTATGACCACGTCCTGCCTTGCCCCAGTCATGAGTTCGTTAAAACGCATCTGAATGGGTTGCTGAAATCCATACATCACACCGGGCATCGCTTCGTGCAGCTTGGACGACATCTTATCGGCAAGGGCTTCGCGCGTGGTGCCACTTACCCATTCCTTGCGATCTTTAAGAACGATAAGCAAGTCAGCATTTTCAATCGGCATTGGGTCAGTTGGAATTTCTGACGTTCCTATTTTGCCAATCACTTCTTTCACCTCAGGAAAATTGCTCATCAAAAGCTGAGCACTACGTTGGGTAGTCTCCGTCATTTGGGCCAGTGAGCTTCCCGTTAGGATTCTCGTGTCCACGGCAAAGTCGCCCTCATCCAGAGTGGGGATAAACTCACCCCCAAGTTGTAAGAATAGGGCAAGGCTTAACGCGAACAAAGTAATCGATGAAGCAATGACACCCCTGCGATGAATCAGGGCAAAAGAAATAATGGGTTCATAAACCCGATGGAAGAAAGCAATAATTTTATCGGAAACATTCTTTGCATGGAATGATTTCTTGCTTAAAAAAAGTGCCGATACCATTGGAACGTAAGTCAAGGATAAAAGCAATGCTCCGAGAATTGCAAAGGCAACCGTCTGCGCCATGGGCTTGAACATTTTGCCTTCAATGCCCACCAAGGTGAGAATGGGAATGTACACGATCAGAATAATGACCTGGCCGAAAGCGGCTGAGTTCATCATTTTGGATGCTGCAAGTTTTACCTCTTCGTCCATTTCTTGCTGCGTGATTTTTTGAATGTGACTGGAGGTGGCCAGATGATGGAGCGTGGCCTCCACAATAATCACCGCACCATCCACGATCAATCCAAAATCAATTGCGCCCAAGCTCATCAGGTTTCCCGAAACCCCGAACAGGTTCATTAGGCTGATCGCGAAAAGCATGGCCAACGGAATCACAGACGCAACCACCAGCCCGGCCCGCAGGTTGCCGAGCATTACCACTAAAACGAAAATTACGATGAGGGCACCTTCGGCTAAGTTTTTAGTGACTGTGTAGATCGCATTGTTTACCAACTTGGTGCGGTCGAGATAGGGTTCTATCACAATACCTTCAGGCAATGTCTTTTTGATTTGCTCAATGCGCTCTTTTACTTTTTCGATTACCACCGATGAGTTTGCGCCTTTGAGCATCAGCACAATCGCACCCACTACTTCGCCCTTGTTGTTGTAGGTCATCGCGCCATAACGTGTGGCGTTCCCATACCTTACCTCGGCTACATCACGAACAAGTATCGGCAGGCCGTTGGGGCTATTGCGCACAACAATCTTTTCAATGTCGTCCAAATTTTCGGCAAGGCCTTCGCTCCGAATAAAAAAAGCGTAAGGCTTCTGATCAATGTACGCCCCACCGGTGTTTTGATTGTTTTTTTGTAAGGCCGAAAAGATTTCGTTGATGCCCACACGCATGCTGCGCAGCTTGTCGGGTTTTATGGCCACCTCGTATTCCTTCAACTTGCCGCCCCAACTGCTCACATCGGCCACTCCGCGCGTGCCGAGTAACTGCCTGCGCACAATCCAATCTTGAATCGTCCGCAATTCCATCGCATCGTATTTATTTTCAAACCCTTTGGCAGGCCGTATAATGTATTGATAGATTTCACTCAGTCCGGTAGAGACTGGCGCAAGTAGGGGTGTTCCCGTGCCGGCCGGGATTAACGACTTGGCCACCGAGAGCCGTTCGTTCACCTGCTGACGGGCCCAGTAGACATCGGTTTCATCGGTAAAAACGATCGTCACCACCGAAAGCCCAAAGCGTGAAAACGAGCGCATCTCAATGATGCCCGGAATGGTGGCCATGGTTTGCTCTACAGGAAAAGTGACCAGCCGTTCGATTTCGTTGGCAGCCAAAGAAGGAGATACCGTGAGCACCTGCACCTGGTTGTTGGTGATGTCAGGCACTGCATCAATCGGGAGCTGCGTTACCGAATAAGAGCCCCAGAGGATTAGCGCAAGGGTGAACATACCAATTACTATTTTGTTCCTTATGGAAAAGGAAATGATTCCATTCAGCATGGGAAATTCTTAAAATTGAAAAAATGGACAATTCGCTTGACGGAAGTCAAGACAAAGGAAAAAGATAATTAGGCAAGCCTTGGCGGCTGAAAGATTTTGCTCAGGTGCGAGGCAATGAATGTTTCGGTGTATGGATAGGAATGGTCGGGTTCAACAAGAACCACCGTTTCTTTCAAAACAATTTTATAAATTGGAAGAGCCAACGTAGCCGCAGTAAACGAATGCCCGGGATCTTTGAAGGGCAAATGGTTGTCATCCGCATCGTGTGCCGCACCGGTTTTGTAGTGCATCACGAGAAAATCCCAAAACGAAATGTCTTTTACCAATAGTTTATGCTGGTTGTAATGATCGATCAGCACAGGCGTGCGCAGCAATTCGTGAAACTCCGTATTGGAGTTGATGTATAAAATGAGGAGTGATAGGGCGAGGATGCGTTTCACGATCAAAGGTCAAACGCAAAGTTAGATAAAAAGTTTAAGATTCTGTAAAACGAGAAGAACAAAACCGGAACCCTTGTCTTTTTATTTAAAAAATTTGTAGCTACCTCTGCCTCCCAATAATCAATACCCCCACTAGAATGAAAGCCGTACCTGCCAACTGCCAAGCTGTAATGGCTTCATCCAAAAATACGTGGGCTAACAAAATTGTTGATACCGGCCCCACACTTCCTACAATCGCGGCATTGTCGGAGCCGATGCGGTTGATGGATGCGGTCATTAGATACGAGGGGATCACCGTGGCCAAGATCGCCATCGCAAAACTGTAGCCATACACACCGGTGGGCAAATGCAACAATGAACCATCGCTGAATAAAAAGAAATGCAGCAACACACCGAGGCAGGCAAAACTCATCGCATAGCTGTTGAACTTGGAAGCGCCTACTTTGGGGATCAGCTTGCCGCTGCCTACAATGTAACCTGCGTAGGTAAAGGCACAAATAAAAATCAGGACTGATCCGTAAATAAAATTTTTGTTTTGCGCAGAACCGAAATCCATTTCACCCAAAAAGGCAATCGCCACCCCGACATATGTAATTACCAGTGCCAGCCATTGCAAGGGTTTTATCTTCACGTTGAAAATCATGGCCGACATCAGCAAGGACAGTGTGGGGTAGATGAACAAAATCAACCGCTCGATCCCTGCCGACACATATTGCAGCCCGATGAAATTCAATAAGCTGCTCACATAATACCCGAGGCAACCAATCAGTGCCACGTAAACCCATTGCATGCCGGTGAATTTTACATTCGTTGTTTTGGTGGAGGAGAATGCAGCCGCGCCCATGAAAAATGGAACCGAAAAAACCATCCTCAAAGCCAACAGGGTGAGCGCATCCCCGGGGTATCGGTAAGCGAGTTTTACAAAAATCGCTTTGGTAGAAAAGCATACCGCACCGATCAAGGCGATGAGTATGCCTTGGATAAAATAATAATTGGATTTGGGTAAATTCAAAAGGTGAAAGTGATTGAAAGTTTTTGCTGGGTGTTTAAAAGTCTAAAAGTGTTGTGGTCGGCTCTGCCTCGGAGCCATTCAATGCAAGATTTTGGTGATCCAATCGTGGGTGACTTGGGCAAGGGTGGGAAGTAAATTATGCCTTGCCGCATTAAATGAGTGATCGGTTCCTTCCATTTTATGCAGCGTTGCCGTTAGAAGGTTGCCAGTCACTTTTTCGATCAGCCCCAATTCTGCGAGTTCGTCAGATGTGCCTTGTATAAAAAGCATCGGCAACTTTAGGGTTTTCAAATGTTCGGCTCGCTCGGTCAAGGGCATACCGGCCGGGTGCAACGGAAAACCATAGAAAATAATGCCTTTCACCCATTTGAAATTTACTGTAGTGAGGTACTGTGACGACATGCGGCCGCCAAACGATTTGCCGGAAGCAAAAAATGGTACACTGGGAAAAAGTTCGTGGGTTTTATCAATCGCTGCCGCTATTGTTTTGTGGGCAATGGCCGGAGGGTCGGGCAATTTTTTCTTTTGCTCGATGTACGAAAAATTAAAACGCAACGTGGCGATACCCAGTTGGGCAAGTTCGTTCGCCAAGCCAACCATAAAATAATTGTTCATCCCCGCGCCAGCGCCATGAGCGAAGGTAAGGATAGCCTTTGCGTTTTCGGGCTCGATGATTTCGGCAGAAACCGAACCTAGATTTTTAGAAACGGGGATTTGAAGAGGAGTTGTTTTCACCAACGAAAGTTACAACTTAAAACTTTCGGTGTAATTTTTTTATTCTGATTTTAAAACCTCGGGCCGGATTGGTGCGCGCTACTTTAAGGTATGAGAAGAAATCGAGTGGACATGAGCAGGCCATAGATATTGGTTCTTGCCTGAATCTTTGTTTTAAGAAACGGGTTACTTCAAACATGTATTAGCATCCTAACTGTTTTGATTAACGGACATTTTCTTAACAATTTTTTGACAGGTTGGAACATTATTTTGTTTTTGGTGTTCGTATGCTTAGGTTAAATTCTAAAACTTAAAGCAAAACATTTATGAAACGCACAGCCTCGGCTCATTGGGAAGGAGATTTGAAGTCCGGCAACGGAAACCTATCGACTCAAAGTACGGTATTAAGCAAAAATCAATATTCCTTCAAAACACGTTTTGAAGATGGTGTTGGCACAAACCCTGAGGAGCTATTGGCCGCGGCACATGCCGGTTGCTTTACCATGGCCGTGAGCATGATCTTGGGCCAAGCTGGATTTATGGCTACTTCGTTAGATACCGAAGCAGCTGTAACGCTGGAAGGACTTGCGATTACGGGTGTTCACCTCACCATAAAAGGGAAAGTGCCCAATATCTCGGCTGAAAAATTTACTGAGATCACTAAAGGTGCAGAGCAAGGTTGTTTGATTTCGAAGGTATTGAATATCCCTATTTCATCAGAGGCAATTTTACTCTAAGAGAAAACTTCAACAAGGTAAAACGCCTGATTGATTTAACCGATCAGGCGTTTTTCTTTTCAATGCGCCTCTAACCAATTTTTGCCCACCCCCACCTCCACTTCCATCGGCACGTCAAGCAGCACAGCCGTTTTCATCAGCTCTACTACTTTTGGTTTTATAATTTGTTGCTCTGCGATGTGAAGGTCAAACACCAATTCGTCATGCACCTGCAAAATCATTTTCGTTTTTAGTTTTTCTTTTTTCAGCCAACGATCAATGCTAATCATCGCGATTTTAATAATATCGGCAGCACTTCCCTGGATCGGAGCATTGATGGCATTGCGTTCGGCAAAGCCACGGGTGGCCATGTTTTTAGAATTGATGTCGCGCAAATATCTTCTTCTTCCCAAAATTGTTTCCACATATTCCTTTTCACGGGCGAGGTTAATGGAGTCGTCCATGTACCGTTTGACGGCCGCAAATTCTTTAAAGTACGATTCGATAATTTCTGCGGCCTCGGTGCGTGCAATGTTGAGGTTTTGTGCCAACCCAAAAGCGGTGCTTCCGTATAATATCCCAAAATTTACTTCCTTCGCTTTGCGCCTCATGTCGGGCGTGACATTGTTGATTTCTACTTTGAAAACTTTGGCTGCGGTGGTGGTGTGAATATCCCGACCGGTGCGAAAAGCTTCAATCATCGTTTCATCCTTTGCGAAGGAAGCGGCTATCCTCAACTCAATCTGCGAGTAGTCGGCCGACATGAAAAGAAAATCCTTGTCGCGAGGCACAAAGGCACTTCGGATTTGTCTTCCCTTTTCCGTGCGGATCGGAATGTTTTGCAGGTTCGGATTATTCGAACTCAATCTTCCTGTGGCGGCCACCGCTTGCCGATAATCGGTGTGAATCCGGTGATCAAACTTGCTCACCATTTTTGGCAACGCATCGACATAAGTGGAACGCAATTTTTCATATTCACGAAAATCGAGGATTTTCTGAACGATCGGATGCGCTGCGGAGAGCTTGGTCAATACCTCTTCACCTGTGGCATATTGACCGGTCTTGGTCTTCTTTGCTTTATCAAGCAGTTTTAGTTTATCAAATAATATTTCGCCCAATTGTTTTGGCGATGCAATGTTGAACTCCGCTCCGGCCAAATCATAAATTTCTTGTTGCACTTGCTCGCTATCCTTTTTTAAAGAAGAAGACATTACCCGCAAGGCTGCCTCGTCTAATGCAATCCCCTCCGCTTCCATCGCTGTTAGAACGTAAATTAAGGGAGCTTCCACCTCGCGCATCAATCGCCAATGCCCGCGCGCTTGCAATTCCTTTTCCAGTTTGAATTTAAGCTGCAATGTTTGCGCGCACCGTTCGCCATAATGTTTCGCCTGATCGGTGTCACTGGCGATGAATTGATAATCCAAATATTGGTTGCACAAAATGCCCAAGTCGTGCGAAGATTCCGGCTCGATCAGGTAATGCGCCAACAGGGTATCAACTAAACTCCCCTTCACTTCGATCCCGAATTTTTTCAGCGACAAAATGCTTTGCTTGATATTGTGGCTCACTTTTGCAATGCGCTCGTTCAAGAAAACAGCAGAAAATTTTTGAATTACAGATTGTTCCTTGGCGGGAACAAAAAATGCTTCCCCTGGAGCAAACGAAAACGCCAAGGCTGAAATTGTAAAATCGAAATTAGTAGCCTCATCGGTAACAACTTCAATTGCAATTTCTTTTTGGCTCTTTAATTTTTCAAGCAAATCCTTTATTGCCTCTTCGGTTTCAACGGTGTGATAACTCGAGGAAGATGAATCGGATTGTTTTATAATGGTGTTGCTTTCCGTTGCGGGGCTGCCACCAAACATCGAAAGCTGCGAAGGCATGCTTTCGCGAAGAACGGGGGCGGATGCCGCTGGCCCGGATGTTGCAAACACGCGCGGTAGCATTGTTTTAAATTCCAGCTCCTCAAAAATCGGTCGAAGGGATTCTTCAGGGCCTGTGTAGCGCAAGGCTTCTTCGTTAAAATCAACAGGCACATCGGTGATGATGGTCGCCAATTTTTTGGATAAAACCGCTTGCTCACCAAATAGCTCAACACGTTCCTTTTGTTTGCCTTTCAATTCGGAAGCATGCGCGACTACGCCCTCTACGGTTTTGTACAATTTCAATAATTCGGAAGCTGTCTTAGAGCCGATGCCGGGAATGCCCGGAATATTGTCCGAAGTATCGCCCTGCAAACCAAGCATGTCGATCACTTGACTCACATTTTCAATATCCCACTTTTCACAAACTTCTTTAGGTCCAAGCACATCCACCGCATTGCCCATGTAGGCGGGCTTATAGAGAAAGACATTTTCTTTTACCAACTGACCAAAGTCTTTGTCGGGCGTCATCATGTAAACCTCAAAACCTTCTTTTGCAGCGCGCGTTGCAATTGTGCCGATAATGTCATCTGCCTCGTAGCCGTCCATTTCCAAAATAGGAATGTTGAAGCCGCGGATGATTTCTTTTACTGTAGGTATGCCATGCCTGATGTCTTCCGGTGTAGCCTGCCGCGTGGCTTTGTATTCTTTAAATAGGGCATCGCGAAATGTGGGGGCTGAAGTATCAAATGCCACGGCAATGTGTGAAGGCTTTTGTTTTTGGATTACTTCCAGCAGCGTATTGGTAAAACCGAAAGGCACAGAGGTGTTATGCCCTTTGGAATTGATACGCGGGTTTTTGGTGAACGCAAAATGAGCGCGGTAAACGAGTGCGTAGGCATCGAGGAGAAAAAGTTTTTTTTGAGAAGACATTTTACAAATTAGCTAAGCAGCTTTAAAAAATCAGGCAGAGTTAGATGACAAATATAACTCAAATACATCCTTTTCTTTCTCCCTGATTATTTCTAAATCGGGCTAACTATGGAGAACAATATCCTACTAAAAAATTTCCTCCGATGGGAAAAGGAGACACCGGTCAATATTTTCCTTCGCCAGCCAATTCAGGGGGCATGGCAAGATTGGTCGTTCCGCAAGGCGGGAGAAGAAATTAGAAAAATTGCCTCCGGCCTTCAGTCGTTAAACCTACCCGCCAGGAGCAACATTGCCATCCTCTCGAAAAACTGTGCACATTGGCTGATGGCCGACCTCGCTATTTTTATGGCCGGCCATGTTTCTGTTCCGCTTTATGCAAACATCACCGCTCCCTCCATCCGGCAGATTTTAGAACACAGCGGTTCTGCCGCCATTTTTGTTGGCAAACTGGATGAGTACGAACAGCAAAAACAGGGTATCCCTGCTTCGGTAAAAAAAATAGGCATCGACTTTTATGGAATTGACGAAGACCTAAAAGTTAGTGATTGGATAGCCAATGAAAAGCAAATGCAAGAAATACCTGAATGGAAGGCCGATGAGCTCTTGACCATCATGTACACCTCTGGCACTACCGGCACGCCCAAAGGGGTGATGTTCAACTCGGTTGCCTTCCATCACACGGCAGAAATTATTATTGATTATTTGAACCGTGTGAGTCCTTTACCACATCACCCTGTATTGTTTTCGTATCTGCCGTTGTGCCACATTGCCGAGCGCAACCTTACGGAACTGCTCGGATGCTGCACAGGTGCCACCATCGCTTTTGTTGAATCGCCCGATACCTTTGCGCGTGACCTGGCTTATATTCAGCCCCATCTGTTTTTTGGTGTACCAAGAATTTGGGCTCGTTTTCAGGAAAAGACTTTAGAAAAAATACCGCAAAAAAAATTAAACCGCTTGCTCCGCATTCCGATGATGAGCACGATCATTAAAAAGACGTTGAAGAAAAAATTGGGCTTATCTCGTGCCTTGTTAAAAGCTACGGCCGCTGCGCCCATTCCCAAATCGTTGCTCGAATGGTTTGATAAAATTGGCATAACCATCCGGGAAATCTATGGCATGACGGAACAGTGCGGATATTCACATGCTAACCAAGAAGAAGTGCGGTTCGGCACGGTTGGAAAATCATTGCCAACCGTTGAAACGAAATTTTCGTCTGATGATGAAATCCAAACCCGCCACAAGGCGTTGATGATGGGGTATTATAAAGAGCCAGTGCTTACCGCTGAAGTATTTACTCCGGAAGGATTTTTGAAAACGGGCGACTGCGGAAAGTTGGACAACGATGGATTTCTCACCATCACGGGCCGCGTGAAAGATATCTTCAAAACAGACAAAGGAAAATACGTCTCGCCTTCTCCAATTGAGATGCGCTTGCTAAAAAATACCGACATCGAACAAGTATGTGTTGTGGGGATGGGCATCCCTCAGCCCATTGCTTTAATTGTTTTGTCGGCTGTTGGTAAAATAAAATCAAAAGAAAGAATCGCAAAAAGTTTGTCTGCCTCCATTGCCGAAGTAAATGATACTGTGGAAGATTATGAAAAACTTAAAAAGGCAGTGATTATGAAAAGCGATTGGAGCATTGCGAATGGCCTAATGACACCCACGATGAAAGTGAAACGCAACGAAGTGGAGAAGATACATTTGCCCAAATACCCAACTTGGTATCGATTAGAAGGGGTCGTTGTTGAGGAATAGTAATTGAGCCTTTATGATGAAAAAATTTTATATATAATAGTTCTTCAAATTACGCAACTCAACTTTTCTGAAATCTACGGACTGCCCTTCACTTTGCAAGGCAATGTATCCTGCTTTCAACGCTTTGCCATCCTGCTATCTCTATCGCGTAGCTAAAAATACTGCCCAATATGGCTATTGGTCAGAAAAAAATAAATGAAAAATCCATTGAGGCAGGTGGCCGAAATAAAATTGAGCCACATCGTGCGTGAATAGTCTGCCTTTGCGGGATTATTCCAAACCTGAAAAAACCAAATCATAAAAAACAAAACGACAGGCGACAAAGCGATCAAAAACACATAGCTGAACTCCGAAGAAAAGAAAGTATTGAAGTACAAAACGAATCCAAGAGCAGCCAGTGCAAAAACTACCTGCGCAAAAATAAATGTACCACGAATGCCGAGCATCATACTCATGGTTTTGTCGCCATGCTTGGCATCTTCTTCGTGCTGATACACTTGGGTCATGGGGTAATTGCCCAACAGCATCAACGAGGTAAGCACTGCGGGAATCACCACCTTGGCGTGCAGCAGGGTTCCTATTTCAAAATTATTGATGCCCACGTAGCATAGCATCACGGCAAAGCAACCCTGAAAAATCCCAACGGTAAGCCACCCGATGATGGGATATTTTTTTAAACGTACCGAAGGGTGGCTGTAAGCCTTGGACACCAAACCATAAATCAAAATCATGATCGCGAAAAGGGAACTGATTTTCAAAAACGCAAAAAGGATGGCTGTAAAATCCAGCAGGAGCGAAACGTAATAGAGGCTTGTATTTACGGGTGGTGGGTTTTTCAATCCACCTATGCTCTTTTCATCTTTATCGAAATAACTGTTGAAGCCGTTGCTGGCTGGATAAAGCAATAAGTGGATGATCAGGAAGGACCACAGTAAGCGGCTCTCGGTAAAGTTGGGTGAGATGCCGAGCGAAAAAAGATAAACAGGAAAAAGAAAATACGAGAAAGGAAACCGAAGGTGAAGTAATGTTGACCACATATCATTGAACTATTTGAACAAGGTAAGGTTTTTTAGGTTATACTTGAGCAGATGAGTTTTATTACTTCCATTGGCACGGCCAATCCCACACATCGGTTCACGCAGCAAACCATTGCCAATTTTATGGTGGTTGCTTCCAACCTCCAAGATGATGAGGCACGAAAGCTCCGCGCACTTTATCGTGCTACTGGAATTGAAACCCGACATTCCGTGCTTAGTGATTATGGACGTAAAAGTGGGTTTGAATTTTTTCCCGACAACGGATTAATTGAATCTTTCCCCAGCACAAGCCAGCGCATGGAGCTTTTCAAGACACACGCCAAGGCGTTGAGCGTTTGCTCGATCAACAAATGTTTGGAGAAGATCACATCCTTTAAAAAGACGGAGATCACTCATTTGATTGTTGTGAGCTGCACCGGGCTTTATGCGCCTGGTCTCGATATCGATTTAGTAAAGGTGCTGGAATTAAATTCAACCATCAGCCGTACGTGCATCAATTTTATGGGCTGCTATGCGGCATTCAATGCACTGAAATTAGCGGACTCTTTTTGTGCGAATGAAAAAAACGCAAAGGTGCTCATGGTATGCACGGAATTGTGTAGCCTTCATTTTCAAAAGGAAAACACGGAAGACAACCTATTGGCCAATGCGCTCTTTGCCGATGGCAGTGCTGCGCTCTTAATTGAAGGAAATCCACGTAAGGGGATCAACCTAAAGCCAATAAGTTTTCACTGCGATATTGAATCCGAAGGCGAGCAGGATATGGCTTGGTCAGTGGGCGATTGGGGTTTTGCAATGAAACTTTCAACCTACGTGCCTGAAGTAATTCGATCAGGAATAAAGCAGCTCGCTAAGTCTCTGTTGACGAAAATAAATAAGGACTTATCGCAGGTTGATTATTATGCGATCCATCCGGGCGGGAAAAAAATATTGGAAGTGATCGAACAGGAATTGAGACTGAACAAAGAGCAAAATCGGTTTGCTTATGAAGTGCTGAAAAACTTTGGCAATATGTCGTCCCCTACCGTGCTATTTGTGCTGAATGAAATAGCTGATACGTTAACCGATCGCGATCAAAATAAAAACATACTCAGTTTTGCTTTTGGGCCGGGGCTCACGTTGGAGAGTATGCTGCTTCAAATTGAATGGCATTAAAATGATGGTTTCGTTTTCACAACGCAGCACATCGGTAGAAATTATGGACGACCTTGGTTACCATGAGCAAATTGTATTTCAAACGTTGCGTGAACTGGACTTTATCAATCAATGGCTTGGAGGCAATGCCGTAGCCCTAAATGCGCTTGATGTAGTATTGAGCCCAATCCCCAAAGAAAAAAATATCTCTATTGCTGACCTCGGTTGTGGAAGTGGAGAGATGCTCCGATTGATTGCAAAAAAAACTTTTCGTGAAAATCGAAAGGTACAATTGACCGGGATTGACGCCAATCCATACATTATTGATTATGCTAAAAAGCAATCCAACGGATTAGGCAATTTGAATTTTGAAACTTTAGATATTTTTTCAAACGATTTTCGGTCTCAATGTTTTGACGTTATCATGGCAACACTTTTTCTTCATCATTTTTCGGATGAAGAATTAATTAGTCTATTTAGATCGTTGAAAAAGCAGGCTAAAGCCGGTATCATTGTCAACGACATACACCGTCATCCGCTTGCTTATTATGCCATCAAGGGGCTTACTTCGCTTTTCTCAAAATCATCAATGGTAAAATTTGACGCACCGCTTTCCGTATTGCGGGCATTCACGCGCAACGAATTAATGGCAATACTTGAAAAAGCTGGAATTGCGGATTACCAATTAAATTGGAAATGGGCCTTCCGCTGGCAACTTATCATCTTCTGTTAAATAACTTAAGCTGCCATCGACCGGATCACCTTTTTCATCAGTGCTTTTTCGTCAGCACTCCATTCGTTCTTTTCTTCCTCCTTTGGAGTAAAGGCTTCCAAATTAAAATAAAAACGAAGACGGTATTTCCATATTAGATCGGCACCGATGGCCTTCTTCAATTCCTTTAAGGCACTTTTATTGAACACCCAAAATAATTGCACTTCTTTTCCGGGGATTTCAACAGTAACTTGGCCACGAAGAAATTTAGAATTATCATCCAAATGTTTGCGATGCAGTTCTAAAAAGCCTGGGTTTCCAACAATAAATACTTCTTGCATAGGTTAAAAAATATATAGTCTCCGATATTCCACTTCACAAATCTCATTCAAAGTACGTGAAAAGGCGAATTAAGGTTCAACTTTGTTTAGCGCCTACCAAATTGACAACCCAACAAAATATGGTCAATCCAATTTCAATGATTTCTGTTGTACTTTTAACAATCAAAACCCCAATAAAATTTTTTGTATCCAGCGTATAACATATTTTATTTTTATTTTCGTTGAATAAGACGCAACCGTATGCGTCAAAAATTAAATCATTATGAAGACTACAATTTATTATCTATTCGTCACCTTACTTATTTGGTCATGCGGCTCCAATCCCTTTGGCCAAAAAGTAAGAGAGCCCTTTCGAGGAAGTGCGTATGAATCCAACAACCGTTTTTTCCGGGGCACGGGCAAGGGCGAAAGCTCTTCGGACAACGTAGCGCGAAGCAAAGCGGATATTGAAGCAAAAGGAATTTTGGCCGGGCAAGTTAACACCACCATGAAGCAAGTGAGTGATCAATACCTTGGCCAAACCCAAAACGACCGGGCGGCCGATGTAGCCGACAAATTTCAGAGCTTGGTGCGCGAAGTGATGAACACCAGCCTTGCTGACCTGCGCAAGATTGGTGAGGAAAAATATTTCGACAAGAAGCAAAACAAATACACCGTGTTCATCGCCTACGAAATAAAAAAGAATGCCATGTTCCGCTTCATGAAAAAGCAAGCCAAGACCAATCAGCAAATAGACGAAAGGCAACAGGAAGTAATTCAAAAAATATTGGATGAAGAACTGAAGAAGGCGGGAGATGATGGCAATTAAATTGCAAACGACTCCAGTTTTACTCCTCATAATAAACCACGTTCATCAAAGTTGATCCCACAGCTCCCAGCGTTTCCTTGCTGATAATCGATAGATTGTCCTTTCGGGAATGATGGTAATCGCCAAAGAAGCCTACACCAGATTGGTAATGTACAATATCGATCATGGGGATTTTACCGATCTCATTTACAAACACATGGTCATCGGTGATTGCCCCCACATTGGTCTTAACAAAATAATCGGTGTAGCCCAGGCGCGCGGCAGTGTTCCAAACTTTTTCAACCACGCTGGGCGCGTATTCCAATGATCCGCCTTCACGAAAAAATTGAGCGTGTTTGGAGCCGACCATGTCGAGCAAAATGCCAAAATAGGCCGAGTAATTTTTTTGATGCTTGTGCTTTGCCCAATACTGAGAGCCGAGGCACCACCAATCCTCAAAACCTTCGGACATATCGATGGAGCTCTTTGCATTATCCTTCGTGCCCCAATCTTCCCCGTCAAATAAAATAAGGTCAACGCCAACCAAAGGCATTTTACCTTGACCAAGCAGTCGGGAGATTTCAAGAAGGATTCCTACGCCACTGGCTCCATCATTGGCCCCATCGAAGGGAGCATCCTTTTTCTCCTTATCTTTATCGGCATAGGGGCGCGTGTCCCAATGTGCAGCAAGCAAAATCCTTTTTTTTGCGGCTGGGTTATAGCTCGCGATAATATTTTTAAGCTGCAATTTTTGATTGTCCCACGAGGTGGCATCAAAATCCTGAACGATCACGGTGGCTCCCTGTTTCTTAAACTGATTGACAAAATAGCCAGCCGCTTGCTCGTGGGCCTTGGTGCTGGGCACGCGTGGCCCGAATTTTATTTGCCTGTCCACAAAAAAATAAGCAGAGTCGGGATTAAAAGGTGGTACGAGTACAGTTCGGGCAGATTCTTGAAGCAGTTCTGGTTTTTTTTTCGGATTGCACGAGGTGAGAATGAAAATTGAAACAAGAATTAAACAAGCAAAATTAAACAGAGTATTGGCTGGCCTTGCGCCACTTTGCCCAATAAAAATCGGCCTTTGCCCCAAGGCCGCGAAAGCACTAAGGGAATTTAAAATTTGAGCAAGTCCTGTGAAATAAATTACTTTTTTTAGGCTCATAGTCGCTTAGAAATCGGTTGCAAAGTAAAGGAAACTTTCGGTGTAAACGGATGTCGGTTTTACAATCTTAATTTTTTTAAATTTAAAGTTCAATTCACCTTAAAGCCTGCACAAAAAAAATGGGAAAGCCAACTGGTTTTTTAGAGTTCGATCGAGACCTTCCGAAAAAGCGCGATGTTAAAGAGCGTATCAAAGACTACAACGAAGTAGATGGGCCGATCAATGAACCAATTGCTCTCAAGCAGGCAGCGCGGTGCATGGATTGCGGCACACCTTTTTGCCATGGAGGTTGCCCCTTGGGAAATATTATTCCCGACTTTAACGATGCGGTGTATCAAAGCAATTGGAAGCTCGCTTATGAAATATTAATTAGTACAAATAATTTTCCAGAGTTTACCGGTCGCATTTGCCCGGCACCTTGCGAAACTTCTTGTGTGCTTGGTATCAATAAACCGGCCGTTACCATTGAATACATTGAAAAGACAATTATTGAAAAGGCCTTTGAACAAGGCTATGCCATGCCTCGAACTCCTTCGAACCGCACCGAAAAAAAAATAGCGATCGTAGGTTCTGGACCTGCTGGCCTTGCGGCAGCCACACAATTGAATCAGGCTGGCCATTATGTAACCGTATTTGAAAAATCGGACGAAGTAGGAGGGCTCTTGCGCTATGGCATTCCCGATTTCAAATTGGACAAACAGATTGTTGAGCGAAGGATTAACTTGATGATTCAGGAAGGTGTAAAGTTTCAAACCAACGCTCATATCGGCCAGAACATATCGGTAAATCAGCTGCGCGAGGAGTATGATGTTATTTTACTCACGGGTGGAGCCACTGTTCCTCGCGATCTTCCCATCCCCGGAAGAAGTTTGAAGGGTGTTCACTTTGCAATGGATTTTCTTGCACAGCAAAACAGGAGGGTGGCAGGAAAAAAAATAACCGCTGAAGAAATTTGGGCTACGGGCAAAAATGTGTTTGTTATTGGCGGAGGCGACACAGGATCGGATTGCGTTGGCACTTCTATTCGGCATGAAGCGAAGTCGGTTACTCAAATAGAAATTTTGTCGAAGCCCCCGGCCGCTCGCACCGATTCTATGCCTTGGCCCAATTGGCCGATGATCTTGCGCACCTCCACCTCGCACGAAGAGGGCTGCCATCGCCAATGGAGTATCGTCACCAAAGAATTTATTGGTGATGCCGGGGAAAATCTTAAAGCATTGAAAGTTGTGGAAGTTGAAAGGAATGGAAATTCGTTTATTGAACTGCCAGGAACAGAACGGGAAATTGCGTGTGAGTTGGCCTTGCTTGCGATGGGATTCCTTCATCCCCAACATACAGGCTTGCTCGATCAACTGGGGGTAGATTACGATGAACGCGGCAACGTAAAATGCAATGACTATCACACTTCTGTGGAAGGGGTTTTTTCTGCTGGCGATATGCGCAGGGGCCAAAGCCTGGTAGTGTGGGCAATCAGCGAGGGCCGTGAGGCTGCACGATCGGTAGATAATTTTTTGATGGGCCGCACGAGCTTAGAGGCAAAGGAAATAGGGATTTTGAATTTGATGTAGTTATAAATAAGCACGAGGGCGAGCGCAACACATGCGACTGGAATACCATCCTGTCAAAATGCCGAACAGCACCTTTCACCAGAAAATCAAAAAATTTTCTATTTCTGTTAATTATTTTAATTTTGCATCCCCGCTTTCACAAAAGGCGTTTACATCTCTTCGGTGACGTAGCTCAGTTGGTAGAGCAAAGGACTGAAAATCCTTGTGTCGGGGGTTCAATTCCCTCCGTCACCACTTAAAAATAATGTTGGTTTCAATGGCCAACATTTTTTATGCCCTTTTGACTATAATCCTTCAAAGTCAGGTAAACGATCTGATCAACCAACGATATACCCAATTTTAAAATCTTCCTTCCCTAACATTTTCAGCGGGCAATTGCTTTTTATTCACCAGGGGTAGCTTTGTCATTGAGTTTACTTCGATTATGGCTACGCCAAAATCCTCCACTACCTTTCCGTTTATTTTATAAAACCCTCTTCCCCGAAATGGAAATTTTAAGGCTACGTCAGGGAAATGGACGGTATCAAAAACGTGCCCCTGATAATCGTAGAACGTGCCAAAGTACATCGGCTGGCCACTTTTGGTGTGCGTGTTTTTAGTAGTTACAAGATACCCCACAAGGGAAACATTCTTTTTGATTTTATGTGCCAGTTCTAAAGCGGCAGTATCGCCACGATCTTCGGTGTATAGTAATTGAAAGGGATCGCGCAAGGTAAAGCCGAGTAATTCAATTTCATCAAAGGCATCGTCAATATCGTTGCGCTGAAAGAATGGTAAAGGATATTCTTTGGGTTCGGTATCAAATAAGTTTGCCGTGGAGGGAATGCGTACGTTCACTTCACTAAAAAACAACATCGCCTCCCACAACAAACGCTGCTTGTCTTTTCCGGTAAACCGGAATGCACCGATGCGAATTAAAATCCGCACTTGTTCAAGGCCAAGAGGAACACGGCTCAGAAAATTGTGGAGGCTTTTGTAAATTCCTTTTTGGTTTCTTTCAGCCTCAATTTTCCGCCCCACTTTTGTTTCCAGGCTTTTCAAATGAACAAAGCCCATGTAAATCTCATTTTCGTAAATGGTAGTGAGGTATTCACTTTTGTTGGCACAAGGTGCTTCGATTTGCGCTCCGTTCATCTGCGCTTCATGGAAATAAAACTCCGTGTGGTAAAAGCCGCCAAAATTGTTGATCACGCCCACCATAAACTCCAGTGGGTAGTGCGCTTTTAAAAACAAACTTTGATAACTCTCCACGGCATAGCTTGCCGAGTGGCCTTTGGCAAATGAATAACCGGCAAAACTCTCGATTTCAAACCACACCCGATCGATAACTTTCTGATCGTAGCCGCGCTCGTTGCATCCTTCAAAGAAACGATCCTTTACCCGTTGAAATTCTTCGCGCGAGCGATACTTGCCCGACATCCCCCTGCGCAGCACATCGGCCTCTGTGAGTGTGAGCCCTGCAAAATAATGTGCTACCCGGATCACATCCTCCTGATACACCATCACACCATACGTGTCTTTCATAATCTCGTCCATCTTGGGATGAATGGATTGATAGGTTCCCCCATTGCGCACGGTGTGAAACCGCTCAATGTACGTTTTCATCATTCCCGAGCTCGCCACTCCCGGACGGATGATTGAGCTGGCCGCTACCAACGTGAGGTAATCATCGCAGCGCAGCTTTCCCAACAACATACGGGTGGCTGGCGATTCCACATAAAAGCAACCCATGGCTTTGCTGTGGCGCATGAGGTCTTTTATTTTTTCGTCTTCTTTGAATTTTTTAAACTGATAAACATCCACATCAATTCCTTTGTTGCGCTTCACTTGCCGCACCGTTTCCTTGATGTGACCTAAACCCCGCTGACTAAGAACATCGAATTTGTAAATACCAAAATCTTCGGCCGCGTGCATTTCAAATTGCGAGACGGGCAAACTTTTAGGCGGAAATTCCGTAGCGGTGTAAGCGTAGATTGGTTTCTCGGTGATGAGCACCCCTCCTGCATGAATGGAGATATTGGCAGGTAATTCTTTCTCTACAATGTATTCGGCATAAGCCATCACCTTTTGAGCGATGTGATCACGTTTTATTTTCTTGTCGTGCCTTTCCTCAACCAAAGCATCAATTTCTTCGTTGGGTAAACCAAAAACTTTTCCCAATTCGCGGATAATCGATTTGGCGTGATAGGTTACGTGTGTTCCCAGCAAGCAAACATGCTCGGTTCCATATTTACTGAAAAGATATTCATAGATCGCATCGCGGTTGTCCCACGAAAAATCGATATCAAAG
Source organism: Bacteroidota bacterium (assembly GCA_043758895.1). Taxonomy (GTDB): domain Bacteria; phylum Bacteroidota; class Bacteroidia; order Cytophagales; family Cyclobacteriaceae; genus ELB16-189. The sequence continues at coordinate 3,957 of JAYVMP010000056.1, read as the reverse complement.
TCGGGGGGCGAAACCCGTTCTTCGTTCAGAAACCGTTCGAAATACAAATCGAGTTCGATGGGATCAACATTTGTGATTCCCAAACAATAAGCCACGGTGCTGTTGGCGCCACTGCCGCGGCCTACAAAATCATAGCCTTGTCTTTTGGCAAAATTGATGAGATCATACGTGATGAGGTAGTACGATGTAAACTTCTTTTTGGCAATAATGGTCAGCTCTTTTTCGATCCGTTCGTTCCATATCTTTTTATCGGTATCCATCTCTTCATAGAGTCGCTTGTATCCATCGAATGCTTTTTCGCGCAGCACTTTCAAGTCTTCTTCTACGCCTCCAAAAAGGAATTTTTTGTTTTTGTCTTTGCCCAATTCACATTGGATGGCACATTGGCCCACTATTTTTTTTGCGTTGACAAACAATTCCGGAAAATTGTCAAACTGCTTTTGTAGTTCGGATTCGGTTAGCATAAATTCTTCTTTGCGCGCCTGCTGTTGTTCCGGTAGTTTACTGAGCAGGGTGTTGTTGGCCACGCAGCGCAACAGCCGGTGGGCATTAAAATCGCGGTGCACCATTTTTTCTTTCGCTGTCTTTCGATCGATCGTTTTTTGAGGCGGAAGAAAGGTGACGGGATGAAGGGCCACGAATTTGTGGATATAATCTTTTTTTGAATTATCTGTCGAAAATAAGGTCAGTTCATGGCTGCGTACGCCAGTATATTCATTCTCCCGTAGTTGTTCAGGAAATATTTTTTTGAAAGGATAAATAATGAAGACATTTTCGATCTCAGGCGCGCGTACTGAAAACTTTTCTTTTTTTTGATTATGATAAGACAAGAACCGGTTGAGCTTTTCAAAGCCATCATTATTTTTGGCAAGGGCGATGTAAAGCAACTCATTTTCCTCTGACCTGAATTCAATGCCCACCGCAATGTTAAGATCATAAGGGATCTTGCCAAACTTGGTTAATCCATTTGCAAGAGGTTTATTCTCATCGCATATCCGCAGCATTTCCAGGTAGGAAGACACATTGTTGATTTCGGTCAGTACCAGTTTGTGGGTGCCGCAGCGCATTGCTTCTTCAAAAAGTCGCTTGATCGGCAAAGTGCCATATTTGAAACTAAAGGCGGTGTGGCAGTTGAGGTACATGGATTGACGTGCCGATGGTTAACATTCAATTCATCAAATTCTTCCTCACCTTGCCGCTGAACACATTCATCTCCATGCGCACCCGGCTGCTCACGCCCATGGTGGTGGCGCGCACCAATTTCTCCACGCCATGTTTGTGTTTGATAAAATCCATTGCTTCGTAGAGATTGATGTCTTCCTCCGTATCGTCAAACAAACTGATCTGTTGATTGCCGTGTACCAAATTGCTGAGGCGCACGCCCACCAATCGGATCAACATCCTGCGGTTATACAATTTTTCAAACAACCCCATCACGGTGCGCAACAAAACGTGATCGGAAGAAGTGTAAGGGATATGGATCTGTTTGGTTTCCGTATCGAAATTGGAATAGCGGATTTTGACGGTGACGCACGAAGTAAGTTTTTTTTGCTCGCGCAATTGAAACCCTACTTTTTCAACCATGGCAACAAGTATGGATTTCATCCGCTTCACATCAATGGTGTCTTCCCCAAAAGTGCTTTCCGTGGAAATGGATTTTTGTTCGCTGTAAGGAACAACCGGGGTATTGTCGATGCCGTGAGCTTTATTCCACAAGGCAGTACCGTTTTTCCCGAAGGCACTGATCAAAAATTTTAATGGCATTTCGCGCAAGGTGGCAATTGTGCGCACACCCATGTCGTGAAGGAAGGAGGCGGTTTGATTTCCAATCCCCGGAATTTTTTCAACAGGTAGCGGAGAAAGAAACTCTTTTTCTGTTCCGGCCAAAATTAGTTTTTCAGCATTGGGTTTGAATTCGCCCGTGGCAATTTTGGACACCGTTTTGTTTACTGACAATGCCAGCGAAATAGGTAGGCCGCTTTCTTTGATGATTTTTTTTCGCAGTTCAACGGCCCATTTGAAAGCACCAAAAAATTTATCCAGACCACTCGCATCCACATAAAATTCATCGATCGATGCCTTCTCAAACATCGGGGCGGCATCGGCAATTATTTCGGTGACCAAATGCGAGTTTTGGCTGTATGCTTCCATATCGCCCGAGATCACCTTGGCATCGGGGCAGAGTTGCAAAGCCAAGTACATGGGCATGGCCGAGTGCACCCCAAATTGCCGTGCTTCATAACTGCAAGCGGCCACCACGCCCCTGCGGCTTTGGCCGCCAACAATAAGCGGCCTGCCACAGAGCTGAGGGCTCAGCTTGCATTCCACAGCTACAAAAAAAGCGTCCAAGTCGAGGTGTAGGATGGATTGATCCATATTCAAAAATAACTAATAAAATTAGTATAAATCTAAATTTATTAGTGCAGGATAAGTGGCGATATAGAATAGTGCCGGAGAAAGCCGCAGGGGCAATGGGTTGTTGAAATAATGGGGCAAGCTGGATACTGCACGCGGGCTAACTTGGCCAGCCTGAAAGAACTCGATATCGGACTGAGGGCAAAACCACTGGGAACCTAAGGCAGTGCCAACAGAACACGCAAGTCCGGGGGAGCGCAATCCAATAGAAGGGAAGTTTGGGCAAGCAAAGACAGCCCACGGTATGAACCGGATAAGAGCTAGGCATAATTACATAAAGTGTAGTGGCAAAATCCATAATCAAGAACCTCTCTTGACATCTGGAAAATTTATCGCCTTGAAACGTTCCGATGGCTTATCTATCATATGACGTATCCTTTCGGTCACCATTTTCCAATCAAAGACACCTCTCATCAAAAAAATATCATTCTTCAAGTTGACTTTATTAAACGAAGCCAGACATCGGAGTGCATACGTTTCATCTTCACCAAACTTCTTCTTAAATCCATCTAACATTTTAGTCAAGGGCAAATACTCTGATAAAAAAGCAAGGTCAACGTAGTCTTTCAACCTGTCCTGTGTGTTGGTTATTGCCTCTAGCTTCATGATTGAAATATCTTCCAGGCCAGCCAACCTTATATCTTCCAGCTGTTTAAAAGGGTATAAAAAACCATTGTTATAATGGACAAAGTCTGTTTTTACATTTCCTATAAAACCATGGATGGCGATATCGCTGATAGTAGATAGCCTAAGTGAATGGCGTTCTATTAGATATTTCCTTAGGTCCTCTTTGCTGAAGCCCGTAGGGCAGAACAGATCGATATCACTGCTCATTCGATGGCCAATCTGAAGAGAAAGCGAAGTACCACCCACAAGTACAAAATCTTCCAAATTACGGTCGGACATCAACCCTTTTAAAGTAGTCAGCAATTTTCCTGAAACGGTTTCCCTGTGCATGACTGCGACTAAAGTCTTATTAGCACACCTCTGTGCGGCCATTTTTCAGGGTATTTTTTCAGATTTTCATAAGCGAGCAGTTCTTTGTACGGTACACCAAGGACGACATCAATGAATTCCATTTCACGCTGTCCGAAAATAGGAATGCGCTTGATTGAAGCGTTGACTTTTTCCTTGCCATATAAATTATACAAAGCATAAAAATCCTTGCTTCCGCCACGTTCAATTACCCTTTGCACCACAAGATCGATCTCTTGCTCAAAATCAAATGAATCCATATTATATTCCCAAAAGAGGTCTGGGTTTATACGAAATTCTATAAAATAGGCGTGATTATCAAAGTACATGATTTGCAAATATAAGCTTAATAGACATCTCTCTCCTTCGCTGTTGAACATAAGCTTCCCTTCCTTCGGTGACAATTTATTAGTTACTGTACGAGGAATAAAATTCTTCTAAATCTATTCTTTATTAATCTTCAAGCTAGGGTGCATTTCAAATTGTCGCGGTTAAGCTGCTGCTTTAAATTCGGTTTCCACAAGTTTGGCGACTTTGGTCCATTGGCCGTTCATGTGGGTTACCCTG
>JAYVMP010000055.1:0-7742 GCA_043758895.1 Bacteroidota bacterium | reverse complement strand
GATAATATCCCGGTAGAAATTGAAGCGTTGTTTGAATTGCACGGTTGAATAAATTACTTAAACCCTATGTGGCTCAACTAAAATTAATATTTGTTCCATGAGCAATCCGCATACCTTAGACTGGTTCGAGATATCAAATGTACATGAGGTGGATTCCCCTGCTTTGGTTATTTTTCCTGACCGTGTCCAGAAAAATATTGAGATATTAAAATCAATATTGCCTGAGATTCATCGGTTAAGGCCACATGTAAAAACGCACAAATCATTGGAGGTAACTAGGTTGTTGATGCAATCCGGCTTTACGCAATTCAAGTGTGCAACCATTGCTGAAGCAGAAATGTTGGCCGAAGCTCACGCACAAGATGTGCTACTGGCTTACCCTTTAGTTGGTCCCAAAGCAGAGCGGTTTGCTCACTTGGTCAATAAATTTCCCGCGACACTTTTCTCCTGCCTCGTGGATAATATTGAAACAGCCGATCAGCTCAATTTCATTTTTAAAAAAATAAACCACAGGCTTAGGGTTTACATCGATTTGAATATCGGGATGGACCGCACCGGCATAAAACCAGGACCCAAGGCAGAAGCACTTTACAAAAACTGCCAATCGCTGGAAGGTATTGTTTCTGTTGGCCTTCATGCCTATGATGGCCATCTCAGGGATGAAGACCTTGACCAGCGCACGAAGAAATGTAATCAAGGCTTTGCCCCCGTGATCGCGATGCAGGAAAACCTTGTTCGTGAAGGATTAAATGAACCCATCATCGTGGTCGGTGGCACAACAACTTTTCCTATTCATGCAAAAAGAAGAAATGTGGTGTGCAGCCCTGGCACATTTATCTATTGGGACAAAGGCTATCAGGACACATTTGCCGAACAACCATTTGAATTTGCTGCACTTGTGGTAACACGAATTATCTCAAAGCCCACTGAAAACTTGATTTGCATCGACCTTGGACATAAAGCTATTGCCTCAGAGAATCCACTGGACAAGCGAGTTTTCTTTCTAAATGCGTCCAACGTAGAACCAATCGGCCACAGCGAGGAGCACATGGTATTGAAAGTAAATGCCACAAATGAATATCAGGTTGGTGATGTTTTGTATGGAGTACCGTTTCATATTTGCCCAACTGTTGCATTGCATGAAACCGCAGTTGTTATCAACGATCACCGAGCCAAAGGAGAATGGAATATGATTGCCCGGAAAAGAAAAATAAATTTCTGATTGAATATGTTGATTGTTGACGCCCACCTCGACTTGAGCATGAATGCCATGGAATGGAACCGCGACCTCACGCGGCTTATCGAAGAAATACGAAACCGCGAAAAAGGAATGACCGACAAGCCCGATCGCGGAAAGGGTGTGGTCAATTTTGAAGAACTACGAAAAGGGAATATTGGGTTGGTGGTAGCTACGCAAATCGCACGGTATGCGTCACTCCAAAATCCGTTGCCGGGATGGCATTCGCCCGAGCAGGCGTGGGCGCACACACAAGCCCAACTCTCGTGGTACAAAGCGATGGAAGAATGTGATGAATTAGTTCAAGTAAATGATTTGGCTTCGCTTGAAAATCACCTCCACCAATGGGACACCGACAAAGGAAAGTCCAAAAAACCGATTGGCTATATCTTAAGCTTGGAAGGCGCAGACTCTATTGTTACGCTCAACCATTTGGAAAGAGCTTACAATTATGGCCTGCGAGCAATAGGCCCAGCGCACTACGGCCCAGGCCGCTACGCACAAGGCACGGATGCGACCGGTGGACTCGGAAAAATAGGACGTGAGCTTTTAAAAGAAATGGAGCGGCTCAACATCATTCTCGATGCCACTCATTTGTGTGATGAAAGCTTTTGGGAAGCACTTAATAATTTCAACGGCCCTGTTTGGGCAAGCCATAACAATTGCAGATCGTTAGTTCCGCACAATCGACAGTTTAGCGATGAGCAATTAAAGGAATTGATCCAGCGCGATGCAGTAATCGGTGGTGTGCTGGATGCCTGGATGTTAGTACCCAATTGGAAGCGAGGCGTATCCACGCCACAATCAATAAACTGTACGCTTGAGAAATTAATCGACCACATGGACCACATTTGCCAATTGGCAGGGAACACGTTTCATGTTGGCATCGGTTCTGACTTAGATGGCGCGTTTGGAAAAGAACAATGCCCCATAGATATTGAAACAATTGCCGACCTTCAAAAAATACCCACACTCCTATCGCAACGCGGCTATAAAAAAGAAGACATTGAAAACATTACGGGCAAAAATTGGCTCAGGTTTTTAAAGAAAACCTGGAAAGAAAACTGAGGTCGCTCGATGCTTCGATTAGGTTCGATTAATCACAGAATTAAGAAATACAACTAACTGCTCTAAATCATGTTTAGAATTGAAATCAGTTCTCCTTTCTTCTGGGCATTCGTAAAACATACTTTATAAGAATGACCGTAGCGGATTCCGATTTCAGAAGCTTCCTGGGAAAAGGCGCTAATCGAATAAATTAGCACGACACTAAATAGAGCTAAGGTTTTGATCTTCTGAAATTATTAAAGCTCAAGTAAAGATAATAAATGCATCTATTTCAAAAAATATTACTCGTACTTCAAACTCTTCACCGGGTTCTTCCAAACTGTTTTTAAGGTTTGAAAAATAATAGTGGAGAGGGCAATGAGCAACGAAATTCCGCCCGCTAAAACAAACACATCAAAAGAAATCTCTACCCTGTATTCAAAAGTTGAAAGCCAGTTCTTTACCAGGTACCAGGTCATGGGGACGGAGATTAACAAGCAAATACCAATCAGGTAAACATACTCTTTTAATAAAAGCAAAAGCAGCGAGCGTTCATTGGCGCCCATCACTTTTCTAATACTTATTTCTTTGGTGCGCTGCTGCATCGCCAACGATGCGAGTGCGTAAAGACCAAGGCTTCCGATAAGTACCGCCAGCAAGGTGGCAATGCTCACCATCTTTCCCAGGTTTTGGTCGCTACGGTATTGCTTTGCCATAGCCTGGTCCACAAAAGAAAAAGTAAATTCTTCATCACCCGCTATTTTTGTCCACGCATTTTCCAATCGCTCCAACGCCTCACTCGTATGGCCAGACTTCAGGCGTACCATTAACTTTGGCACAGGCGAATTATCGATGTTGATGTTTTCAATTCCATCCAAAATAATCGTTGGATTTTCCACGATGGCTAACGGACGAACCTTGGTATAAAGTGAAGCAAAGTTAAAATCTTTCACTACACCGATAATTTCATGGTCGGGAAATTTCTTTCCAGGGATTTTCTTTCCAATGGGATCTTTCCAACCATATTCTTTAACAAACGCTTCATTCACGATAACACCTCCTTTGGAATCAGCGTTGTTTGCCTTGGAGAAATTTCTTCCGGCTGCGAGAGTTATCTTTAACGTAGGGATAAAATCTTCCTCGGCAACATTCATAGCGAAGTTTCGATAAGCTCCTTTGTCGTCCGTAAAACCTACGTTGGTCCAGTCGCCATTTCCAAAGTCATGCGATGAGCCACAGACCGCCACAATGTTGGGGTACTTTGCCAGCTCAATTTTAAATTGTTCAATTTTTTCAAACGCCACTTTAATGCGGTCTGTCAACTTTCCTGTTCGGGGAACAATGATTTGCGCTTCGACTAACTGCTCTTTGTCAAATCCCATATTTTTGTTCTGAATAAACGAAAGCTGCTTGCGCATCAACATAGTACTCGACACTAAAAAAATGGAAAGCATCAATTGAATGCCCACTAACACTTTACGCAGCCTTTGCTTTGCGCTCCCCTGCACTGAGCCTTTCAAAATAGCTATCGGTTGAAATGATGAAAGAATGAGGGCCGGATAACTTCCCGCCATCAGACCAATGACCAATAGCAGAAACAGAAGCACAATGCCAGTGAACTTATCCCATGAAACCATAAGTTGCTTGCCCGATAGGTCATTGAAAAGAGGTAGGTTCAAAATAGATAAACCAATGCCAATGACCAATGCCAATAACGTTATCAAAATTGCTTCGCCAATAAATTGTGTGATCAGTTGCGAACGCAAAGCACCCACCACCTTACGGATACCAACTTCCTTAGCCCGTTTCAATGAACGTCCGATCGAAAGTGTAACAAAATTGATGCTGCCCACAATAAGGATGAGCAAGGCGATGGCCACGAGAATGTAGGAATACTTTGGATTACTTACGGGCGCATACGCAACGGGATAATCGGGATTCAAATGAATGTCGGTAAGCGGCTGAAGGCCAGCCGTATATTTACTCTTGGCAAAATCTTCCTCCCCAATGGCTGTGCGGAAAATGGGCGGAAACTTGCTCGTTACCTTAGCCGCATTAGCTCCCTTTGATAGAAGCACGTACGTCTCTGGCACGATGTTAAACCATGAAGAAAGCAACCGCTCACCATACAATTTGGTATTGTTCAACTCTGAAATGAGAATATCATATTGAATGCTTGAATTGGTGGGCGCATTTTCCGTAATCGCCTTCACCGAAAATTCTTCAAAGGTTTCACCGAGTTGAATAGAAATGGTCTTGTTGATCGGGTCAGTATCTCCAAAATATTTCATCGCTACTCGCTCGCTCAATACCACATTGCCAAGATCCAACAGCACATCATGGGTGTTTCCAAGTTTAGTTTTAAAATCAAAGACTTGAAAGAAATCCTTTCCCGACACAACCATCGGTTCGCTGAATTGTTTAGCTCCTACTTTCACCTGCACGTTATTAAGCGTGATCCGCACCTGCTTTTCTACTTCAGGCAGGTTATCTTTTAGGGCGGGCCCCATGGGGAATGGAGTGACCGTGTTAAAGAACTGTTGGTTTTCGCCCCAGTTTTCATGCGAATACACACGGTAAATCCTGTCTGCTTTTGAATGAAACGTATCAAAGGTTACTTCATCGCGCACAAAAAGAGCGATGAGGAAACAACACGCTATGCCAAGAGCAAGGCCAAGTATGTTGATGAACGAGTGTGCCTTTGCGCGCCACAGCCAACGCAAAGCAATTTTGAAATAATTTTGTAGCATATAAGTTTGAAATAATTTTTTTGAAAACTTGTTCCTGAAAATAATCCCCGGTCTTAAAAACTTGAGCACATTCCATATAAATTTTCTTTTTGCTTTTTGATTTCCCCATTCATTAATATCATTTTCATATTGTTCAAGCAAATCGCCTTCGATGCCTTCATACAATTCAGGCGGACAAAACCAGTGGAGAAATCGAATAATTATTTTTGGCTGAGCTTTAATCATAACAATGATCAAATTCCAGAAATTTTCAATTGAGGAACAAGTCTCCAAAGCGCAACTTGCTGTTCTTTTTTGGCACGAAGCATGGCAAGCCCCGCATTCGTTACCTGAAAAATCCGTTTCCTTCTCCCACCCCTCGCGTTGGTTGCACCGCCCATGTAGGATTTTACATAGCCCTTGTCTTCGAGGCGGTAAAGTGTAACATGCACCGCGCTGAGGTTAGACTCCCGCCCTACCCGCTCTTTGATTTCATTTACAATGGCGTTGCCGTAAGCTTCTTCTTGCAAGATGCCTACCATAGTCAGCACGAGCTCTTCAAATTCACCAAGGTATTCCTTCATTTGTTTGTATTTTGTAAAACAAAAATAGTTGATTATTATATACTTTGCTAAAGAAATAAAAAAAACCAAAGGTATCAGCCTTGAGCTGAGACCTTGAGCTTTGAGCAAAGTGTATAAAAACCCGAGGCGCACTCGGCTCAAAGCTGGTGACTTACTGATTCCCTAACTTAATTGAAATTGAAATTGAAATTGAATTAATACAAAGCGCAGGCCGGTTGTCAATCAAGATTCTCATTTCAGAAAGAGCCGTGTAATACGCTGTGCTTATAACATTTGTCGTTGGTATATTTAATTGCATTGGCCTCTACGGGCATCGTGAAACTTGGCCAGCCTGATTTTGATTCAAATTTTGTGCGCGAGTCGAAGAGGGCAGTGTTGCAACATCTGCTGGTATAAATGCCAGGCTCATGGGCTTCACAGTACTCTCCACATAAACGCACGTTCAGTGCCCTTCTTCCCGCAGACAAGAAATTCTTCAGGAGTCAAAACTTTATTCCACTCTTCATCGCCTTTCTCGGCTCTGCGTGGTGAGGTCCATTGCCCCTTGCTGGCATGTTGCAGCACATCAAGCCATTTCACGATTAAAAGTCCTTGGCCGCCCGCTTCGCTTTTTTTTCAGCGCGCTTTTCTTTTATCGTTTTAACAGCAGGCTTTTTTTCTTCTTTCTTTTTGTCTTGACCTTTTGACATAATTGTATGGTTTAATTGAAATCAAAAGTAAAGATTTGGGAATCAAAATTCAAGAGTAACTTTAGTCAAAATTGGAGCCTTGCTACCCCGAAACGTCTGGCTCGCAACTTACCACAAAAACATAAACACGTTACCACGTCAACACATTCCCCACTTTCCCTTATTTTTACCTCATAAAAATAGTATCTCATGGGACGAGTATTTGAAAAACGGAAACACAAGATGTTTGCGCGCTTCGACAAGATGGCCAAGGGTTTCACCCGCATCGGCAAAGACATTGCCATTGCCGTAAAGCAAGCTGGACCCAACCCCGACAACAACCCGAGGCTGCGCATGGCCATTCAAAACGCGAAAGGCATAAACATGCCCAAAGACCGCGTGGATGCCGCCATTAAACGGGCTTCCTCGAAGGAAGAAAAAGATTTTCAAGAAGTAATCTATGAGGGTTATGCTCCCCATGGCGTTCCTGTTGTCGTGGAGTGTGCCACGGATAATCCAACCCGCACGGTAGCGAACGTGCGGCTGCATTTTTCAAAGAATGGTGGCAACATGGGCAACTCCGGCTCGGTTGCATTTTTGTTCGAACGCAAAGGGGTTTTTAAATTCGATCCCACCAAACTTAACCTGGAACAATTAGAGCTTGACCTGATCGATGGCGGAGCCGAAGATATTCAACAAGATGAAGATGAAATTACGATCTATACTAAGTTCACTGAGTTTGGGCATTTTTTAAAATTTCTTGAATCAAAAAAAATTGACGCAAAAAGTTCAGCCCTACAATACATCCCCAATTCTACAAAAGAACTCAGCGAAGCCGATCAGGACGAAGTACTAAAATGTATTGAAGCCATCGAAGAGGATGATGATGTGCAGACCGTGTATCACAACTTGGCTTAACACTAGTTCCTGTCCTCCTTTTCCTGCCCTTCTTTATCCCTCTTCTTATCGACTTGTTCGGTCGTAATCTCTTTGTCCATGTAGCGTTCGCGGTTATTGGGCAAAAATGCTCCAACAATGCCTGCACCCGATGCGGCCAAAACAATCAAAAATGATATCATCAAAATCCGTAATACGTTGTTAAATGTCTTCATGTCACTTTGTCCATTATTTAGTAACCAAACTTCGTAGCTTACACTATTGTCAATTAAGATTCTCATTTCAGAAAGAGCCATGAAATACGCTGTGCTTATTGAAATAGCGGCCAGCAATAGGCACCGAAAAAAAAATTGAGCAGTTGACTGGTGTAGGGATAAGGTTATCCCAGATTGAAAGGAGGCAAACTATTGCCTGATCGCAGGCGATAATTAGAGAGTAGGGCAAAAACAATCGGTTTGAACCCTGAACGTTTTTCCGTACGCTTTTTTAGTTTGATTTGAATTAGACTTGTGCAATGGCGAGAGGAGAAAAAATAATTTTCAGAACAGAGAAATTTCAAGCGAGGCCTACAGGATTCTAC